>DYEF01000023.1 GCA_020725805.1 Bdellovibrio sp. | reverse complement strand
TAAGGAAACAAGAGGCTTAGAGAGACAGATTGCTTTCAAATATTAGTAAAATCAATAATCCCTGCTCTCATACACTCTAAAAACAGCAAAATTTTGGGGTATATTCAGTTTAGAAGATATATAGCGGCACGGGATATGATAAACACCTTATGTGTCGTTTTAACCCGGATGTTCTCCTGAATTACAATTTTTTGCATAAAGTCGTATGTATGTTATACTTTCTGCGATGGATAGTAACTGGCTTTCTTTCAAGTTTATCACGAGAGCGAAGGCGATCTTCTGGGCAAGGATTTTTATCCTCATACTCTTTCTGATTGTATTTATTGTAAGGGATTGGGCGGTCTTTCTGGGGCTTGACAGTGTCTGGGCTGTTCTCTTCTATGTCTTTATCCTGCTGTGGACTATCCTGTTTGCCTACTCCGTATTTTACAGAAAGAAGGAGGTAACGATTACCTATATCTCCCTCCTTCTGGACCTGCCGTTCGTGGTATATCTTATAATTTATACCGGCGGACTCAGAAGTCCGCTCTTCTTCCTTCAGCTTCTCTATACGATGTTCTTTGCCCTGCTCTTTACCCGTCCGCTGACGATTATTCCCCCTCTTATGCTCCTGCCTGTCATTGCGCATATAGACCAGCTGGTCTTCGTCCGCGGCCTCGTCCTTCAGGACGTCCTTCTGCTCATTATGTATTCTCTGGCAAATCTGTTGCTGCTCTATTCAATAGTTTATTTCAACACACAGGAGAATATCCAGCACGACGAGATAATGAAACTCAAGGATGCGATGAGGGAGCTCGAACTGAGCGAGGAGCGGCTCCGGCTTTCACGGGAGATTCACGACGGCATTGGTGCAACTCTCTCGGCGCTCATTATGCAGATTGATTTTATACTCGCACAGGAGGACTTCGGCTCAGCAAAAAAAGAGACCGAAGAGCTCAGGAATATGGCCGAAGAGGGGATGGAGGAACTCAGAAGGGCTGTTGTGCTTCTGAGGACTGATTTTGACCTAAAGAATATGCTCTCGAACATAGTGGACAGGTTTAGGAGCCGTAACGATATCGAATTCTCGAGCAATATTCTGCTGAATGACAGCCGCCTGAAGCCCGACGAACTGCTCGCAATCTTCAGAATAATTCAGGAGGGGCTGACTAATGTGGCAAAACATTCGGGAGCAAAGAATGTCAGTCTCTCGGTCGATATCAGGGAGAGTTCGTTCGAGATAGTAATTCAGGATGACGGAAAGGGATTCGACCCGTCCCGCTGTCCGGAAAACCATTATGGTATAATAAATATGAAGGAACGTGCAAGGCTTATAGGTGCAGAGCTCAATATTGAGTCGGCGTCAGGTGTGGGGACGAAGGTATACTTAAAGCGAGGTCCTAAAGATGGGAATTAAAATCGTTATTGTGGAGGACAACATTACATTTCTCAAGCAGATCGAAAAACTCGTAAAGCGGGACGACCGGTTTGACCTTGTAGGTACCGCCACGACGGGCGCAGATGCGGTAAAACTGATTACAGAGAAGTCTCCCGAACTTGTCCTGCTGGATTTGAGCCTCCCTGATTTTCAGGGGACCGAGGTAATAAGACAGGTCAGGGCAAAGAAGATAAACTGTAACTTTCTGATTCTGACGGTATTCGAGGAGGAGAAATCGGTCCTTTCTGCCGTGCGGGTGGGGGCTGCGGGTTATCTGCTCAAGGGAACACCCTACAAGAAAATAAGAGAGGCACTTCTGGAGATTCACTCAGGAGGTTCCGTAATACAGCCGAATCTTGCGAGAACACTTCTGAATATCTTTATGGAACAGGAGAAACTCAAGTCCGAAGTAAAGCCGCTCTCCAAGAGGGAGAAGGAGATACTCAACTATATCGCCAAAGGGCTCTCCAACAAGGAAGTTGCAGATGTCCTGGGCCTTTCGAGCACGACTGTCAGGACACACCTTGAACATATATACGAGAAGCTGAATGTGACGAACAGGGTAGAGGCGGTTACCGAGGGCATCAGGCAGGGATTAATCGATGTATAGATTTCTATTATTATTTGTTTGACAAGCAGCGCCCTGTCCAATTATATCATTAACCGAGAGGAGATTTATTATGAGTGATGAAAAAGTTTTGCTAAACGAGATAAGAAGAGACCCGATTCTCGGCGGGTGGGTGATTATTGATAAAATCAAACCGCGTATACCTGCACTGAATACCTTTGACGGTGTAAAATTTGATATGGAGAACGGAAACGGTTGTCCGTTCTGTCCGGGGAATGAACATAAGACGCCTAAGGAAATAATTGCCTTCAGGGAAGAGGGTTCACACCCCGATTCAAAGGGATGGTGGGTCCGCGTTGTCCCCAGCAAGGACCCTGTTCTGAAGATAGAAGGAGAGGACGAGCATATCGGCGTGGGTATGTATGATATGGTGATGGGAGTAGGTGCTCACGAGGTTATCATTGAAACTCCCGACCACTCGCACGACCTTGCCGCCGTATCCGAATCTCAGATCGAGAAAGTGATATGGGCTTACAGGGACAGGATAATGGACCTCTACAAGGACAAGAGGATAAGATACGCCCTTGTCTTCAAAAACAGGGGATTTATGTCGGGTGCAACCATCTCTCATTCCCATTCACAGCTGATCGGTCTGCCGATTACGCCCAAGATTATCCGCGAAGAACTCGAAAACTGCAAGAACCATTACAACAAGAAGGAGAGATGTCTCTTCTGCGATATCCTCTCCAGCGAGAAGCAGTCCGAGGAGAGGGTCCTGCTCATCAGCAAGAATTTTATTGCATTCTGTCCCTATGCCTCCCGTTTTCCCTTCGAGATAACGATTATGCCGTTGAAACACGACTGTGACTTTACGAGAATCTCCAAAGACGAGGCAATAGACCTCGGAAGAGTGGTAAAGAATGTTCTGAATGCACTCAATTCCGCCCTCAGCAATCCGCCGTACAATATGTCACTGCACACATCTCCCAACAGGACGCCGAGGATAGGTTACTGGATAACTATCGAAGATGATTATCACTGGCATTTCGAGATAATCCCGAGGCTCCAGAGAGTGGCGGGATTCGAGATAGGTACGAGTTTTTATTATAATCCCACTCCGCCTGAACTTGCTGCAAATGTACTCAGGCAGTTTATCAGGAAGGAGTGAAGCTTATCTTTTTTACATTTGACATAATACGTTACATTGTGTTAATTGAAATTCCAGAAACCTTATTTCAGGGGGCATATATATGCCTAAGACAGTACTTTTAGCAGACGACAGTGTCACGATACAGCACGCTGTCGGCATATCTCTTGCAAACGAGGATATTGCCCTTGTAAACGTAGGCAACGGTGAAGACGCCGTAATAAGGGCAAGGGCTATAAAGCCGGACCTTATTCTGCTCGATGTGGTTATGCCGAAGGTCTCCGGATACGAAGCCTGCAGGCAGATAAGACAGGACCCCTCGATAAAACATACACCTGTAATTATGCTCGTAGGAGCAATCGAAGGCTTTGATGAGCAGAAATTCAGGGAGAGTATGGCAAATGACTATATAATCAAACCGTTCGAGAGCGGTGCGCTCATCAACAAAATCAGGAAATATCTGTATCCTGAGCTTTCACGCGTGGTTCCTGCTCCGCAGCCGGCGGCCGTTCCGCCCGTTGCGGTTTCGGCACCGGTAATACCACCTGTCGTGCCGCCGGCAACTGCTTCTTCCGTTACAAATCCTCAGATTCCGATTCCTCCCAAACCGGCAGTTCCTCCCGTAGTTCCTCCCGTCATTCCTTCTGCCGCTCCTGTAATGCCGCCTGTCCCCCCGATGCCGCCTCATATCCAGCCTCCACCGGTTGCTGCCCCTCAGGTACCGCAGCCGGCCCGGACTTCTTCGGTAATCCCGAGTTTTACAGAGAATCTGATTCCTCCGGTATCGGAGCAGATAAAGAAGGAGGAGCCACAGGATACGGTAGATGAGATATCACCACAGGAGATCGAGGAGATTACGTCGGATATACCCGAACTTCAGCAGAAACAGGAAACAGCACCTGCAGTATCTGTGCAGGTTCCTGATATTGTCAGTCAGGTCGAGCAGACTGTGAAAGGTCTGGAGCTAACTCCTGATAAGACATCGGACAAACCTGTTGAAGAAAAGCCTTTTGATATGGAAGAATGGGGCAAGGACCTCAAGAAGGAAATAATGGAGGCAAGCGGGGTTAGTGCACCTGTTACTCCGCCGGAACCGGTATCAGAGACGGTACAGGTAAAAGAGCCGGAAGTACCGCCCGAGGCAGTACAGATAACACTGCCTCCCGAGACACAGCCACCTATGCAGGTTGTATCGATAGCGGAGAGCATTTCGACCGAACCGGTCGGGGAACCCGCAAAACCAGTGGATATTCCGGCTGTGGATATCCACGCGCCGGCTGAGGTCGAGCCTACTTCACTTGTCGAGAAGAAGATAGACCTCTGTTCGCCTCTCTCGGAGGAGACCGTCAGACAGGTCAGAGAGATTGTCGAAAGGGTTGTCTGGGAGATTGTCCCTGAACTTGCAGAGAAACTGATAAAGGAAGAGATTAAGAGACTGATGTCCGAAAAAGAGGAATGAATATGTTCAGAAAACTTTTCTTTGTCTTCTGTCTTTTTATAGTGCCCTGTATGGGATTTGCATTCTCCACGATAAGCGGTGAACCTCTCGGCAAATCAAAGGAGGCACTGCACTTCGACCTCGGATACCCCGATGTGAGTTTCCTTTATGATACGGGTTATGAGGCAGATGCAAATCTGGGACTGAAGCTGAGACTCGGGTATGGTCCGCTCTCACATATCAACAAGAAGGAATGTGTTAATGACGAGCACTGTCAGGCAGATGTATGGTTCTTTCTGGGAGCGAGATATATTAAGGAGCTGAGACACAAGGGTAAGCTGCATTTGGCATTAAAACTCGAGCCCGGATTTATGCTTGTTGCAAAGGACGCAAAGGGTGCGGGATTTATGTTATCTCCGGGTATAATCTTTGCAATACCGCTCAAGGAACCTGTAATAATCAATTTCGGGTTCAATGCACCGTTTCATATCTATTTTTACAAGGACGGCGTATTTGCCGGAATACCGGTGGCCTTTACAGCGGGCTCTGAAATCAAAGTGGATACACAGATGAATATCACGATTCAGCTCGAGGCAGGTCCATCGGTCGGAATTGCAGAAGGCTCTGATACCTCTGTCTATATCCTCTTTAAAATCGGAATGGGGATAGGTTTATAAGATCTGATTTTTTCAAATCTGCCGGCCGGACAAGAGAAAATATATGGATAAAAAAATAATTTTTATGGCTCTTTGCACAGCTCTTTTTACTTTAACGGTTTTTGTTGCCTGTGGCAATGAGTGCAGCTTCTGGGAGAGGTGCCGTGGTAATATTCTCGAGATATGCGGAGAGGGTCCCGACCAGATGTTCGGAAGGAAGATCAACTCTTTTCCATGCGAGCAGCCGAATCCGGTATGTATAGAATTACCAGGGGAGCACGCTATGTGTGTGACAGACCCTGTAACTGCCTGCGACGATACTTTTGATTCATACTGTAAAGGGAATGTCCTTTATGCGTGTGCATTTGTATCTGCAGAGAAAAAGGGGTATGTAACAGGTATAGACTGCTCAAAGGATAAAAATTATGATGGCTCGGGCTTTTTACAGTGTATAGAAGATGAAAAACAGGGTAGCGCCTGCCGATAAAATCTGATTTAGTTTTTTCAAATTTACTTTTTCGTCTTTTGAAATTATATTTTGCTCTGTGTCTGTGAGGTCCTGAAAAATGAGAACGAATTTTGTGTTTGTTTTCTCAATAATTCTTCTTTTGAATCTCGGTTATTGCAAAAAGGCGGATGAGCAGAAGAAAGAGGCAGAGGAGATAAACCCGCCTGAAATAGTCGTTTCGAAAGAGAACAGGAATCTGGTCTTCTCCTACTTCGATAAGGACGGTAATTTCAAAGACACACAGAACATCGACGAGATACCGGAGGATGCCAAAAAACAGGTTATAGTATTTGACACATCTGTCCCGCCGGATAAAAGGCTTTCTCACAAGATTATCTATATCGCGGACCTGAGGGGTCCGGATTCCAATGGCAGATACAAATATAATATTGCGAGCAGATACGAATTCGAGAGCGCCCTTAGGGAGGGAATCAGGCCTGCCATAAGCGGCAGTGAGGTAAAACAGGACGGAAAATCGGTCATTATTTACACTACGAGCTGGTGCGGGGTCTGTGCGCAACTGAGAAAGTATTTAAGGTCAAAAGGGGTTTCATATACCGAAAAGGATATAGAGAAGGACGATTCGGCCCGTAATGAGATGGTTTCCAAACTCAAATCAGCCGGACTGAGAGGTTCGGGCGTGCCGGTCATCGACCTGTACGGAGAAATAATAGTCGGATTCAACAAGGAACTTTTGGAGAGCAGATTAAAGTAATTCTATGCTTTCGAAATCATTCAGGAGAACAGCATTCATCATAATTGCAGCCTGGCTCGGTATTATGGCCTATCTTTTCGGGATAAAGAACAGGGAGTTTATCAGAAATGAAATCGATATCTCGAAACTCGGAAATATCTCCGGACTTGTGTCCGGCAACACCGAATATCTGGGAGTTTATTATGGTGACAAAAAGATAGGTTATGTCCTCAGCAGGACCGAGAAATCAGAGAACAAACTTATTATCAGTCACCGCTCAGAACTGAACGTAACCGTTCAGGGCTCGAAGAGAAAGGCCGGCATCGAAGGTCAGGCAGAACTCACAAAGGATATGTTGCTCAGCTCGTTCTATTTTAAGCTCAATACCGAAAATCAGGAGTTTATGGTGACAGGCAGGTCCGAAAACAACAAACTGCTTATAAAAAGCAATCTGGAGGGGTTCAGTCAGATGGAGATAGACAACTCGTCACCGGTCTTTCTGGACATCGGAATCAACAGATATATAGCCCGCAAGGCACTTTCTCATACAAAACGTTTCAGTTTCAGGATATTTTCCCTCGAGGGGTTCAGTACCGATATAGTGGAGGTCGAGGTTCTGGGTCAGAAGCGGATAAAGATTATGGACGAAGAGGTGTATGCCAACCATATAAGGAAGAAGTACAGAAATTTCGTCGTCGATTCCTATATTGACCTCAACGGCAAGACACTTATGGAGAAGAACGAGATGGGATTCACCCTTGTAAGGGAGGACCCCGAAAACATAAATACCGGATATGATTCCCTCGATATCGTTTCACGGTTTTCTATACTGCCTGACAGGGCTATCCCTGATATCTTTGGTCTGAGTGAACTGAAAATAAGGATTTCGGGTGTGGATACGGATAAGGGTCTTGAGGGCGGAAGACAGAGTCTAGCAGAAGGAGTGCTCACCATCACGAGTGAGCGGATTCAGAAAGGACAGGATAAAATCAGTGACGAGGAGGTAAAGAGATATACCGGACCGGAACCTTTTATTCAGAGCAGCAGTGCAGAAGTTGTATCACTTGCGAAGAAGATTTCAGAAGGTGCCAGAAACGAATCGGAGGTCCTCGAGAGGATAAACGACTATCTCTTTACTAACATCAGAAAGAAGAATGTAATAGGTATTCCGGATGCATCTGGCACACTCAAAAATATGGAAGGTGATTGCAACGAACATGCGATGCTCTTTGTGGCGCTTGCACGTTCGCTCGGAATTCCTGCCAGACCGGCTGCCGGGGTTGCATATCTGAACGGCAGATTCTATTTTCATGCGTGGGCCGAGGCATATACGGACGGATGGAGGACATACGACCCTACATGGGGACAGTCTCCCGCCGATGTGGGACATATAAGACTCGTCGCCGGCGGGATGGATAAAATTCTCGATATCGCAAAATATATTAACAAACTGAAGATAGAGGTGACAGAGTGGAAGTGAAATATTCTCTCTCAATAGAATCGGTGACAAAACGTTACAGGGATTTTCTTGCCGTTGACAATGTAAGCCTGAAAATCAGGAGCGGGATAATATTCGGCTTTCTGGGACCGAACGGCGCCGGCAAGACCACGACAATCAAGATGACAGGCGGACTCTTAAAGCCCTCATCGGGTGATATCAGTATCTGCGGACATAGCATTACAAAAGAGCCTGTTCTGGCAAAATCGGATCTCGGATTCGTTCCGGACAGGCCGTATCTCTATGAAAAACTTACCGGTATCGAATATCTCAGATTTATCGGAGGAATCTACAATCTGTCCGAGACGGAGATAACAAGACGTTCCGAAGAGCTTTTGAGCCTTTTCGAAATCTACGGTTTTAAGGATGAACTTATAGAAAACTATTCGCACGGAATGAAGCAGAGACTCGTTATATGCGGTGCACTCATTCACAGACCAAGATTATTCGTAATCGATGAACCGCTGGTGGGTCTTGACCCGAAAGGTGCGAGATTATTGAAAAGGGTATTTCTTGAGCTTGCAAGAAAGTCAGATACTACGGTCTTTATGTCCACGCATACACTTCAGGTCGTTGAGGAACTCTGTGACGAGCTTGCAATAATTCATCACGGCAGAATAATCTATTCGGGAGATATTAACGGGATGAAGAGACTCTTAGGAAATGCCGATGCAAATCTGGAGGAACTCTTTTTACAGCTCACAGGTGGAGACGAACAGGTTCCGCTCGACAATATTATCTGAGATACTGATTTACCCAGCCCAGCACCTCATTGTACCAGAACTTCTGATTGTTTGCCTTCTTGATGAAATGGTCCTCGTCGGGGAAGATGATGAGCTTTGATGGTACCTTCATCTTCTTAAGGTATGTATATGCCTGAAGTGCCTGTTCGAGCGGGACCCTGAAATCATTTGCGCCGTGAATGACGAGAGTGGGTGTCTTAAAGTTTTTTACGTAATTGTGTGGTGAGAATTTCTCGTACATCTCTCTGTTCTCCCACGGGGTTCCGCCGAATTCCCACTCGGGAAACCAGAGTTCATCGGTAGAGCCGTATTTGCTGAGCAGATTAAATGGTGCGGCGTGTGAGACAAGACATCTGAACTTGTCAGTCTGTCCTAAGATCCAGTTTGTCATATATCCGCCGTATGAACCGCCTATTGCACAGACTCTGGAGGAATCCACAAATCCGCTCTTCTCGAAGTAGGGAAAGAGTCCCATCACATCTTCATACGGAGCCCCGCCCCAGTCTTTCGAGACCTCATTTACAAACTGCTGACCGAATCCTGTCGAGCCGGTGATATTCGGCATTACGACCGCATATCCGCTTGTGGCAAACATCAGGGCATTCCACCTCGGATGAAAAGAATTCAGCCAGCTCCCCTGCGGCCCGCCGTGTATTGCGACGATTGCAGGGATTCTTTCTCCCTGTTTTAAGCCTTTGGGTCTGAGTATAAATGCCTGAACCTTATTGAAACTCCCGTCCTTTCTCTTTGCACCGTCATAGGTTACATCGAGCAGTTCGGGCAGGTCTTTATTCTTGTAGATGTCTTCATTCAGATATGTCATTCTGATTTCCTGCATAAGACCTTTTGACTTGATTGCTGAAGAGAGCCTTCCCAGATATATATCTGCAGGATAGAGCATCGAGTCTCTGCTCAGAAAAATTTCGTCATTATGAATCTCTATCTTTCTGATATTTTCTTTGTATGTAAGCCTGAAAGAATCTTTTGGATTTGCAAGCGGAATGTAATGAAGTACCCTGTATCCTCCCTCTTCAATAATCGCAAGAATACTCTTTGAATCCGGCATCCACTCGAAGGACTCTACCCAGTTGTCGATATGTGATGTGATGATATTTATCTGCCTTGTCTTTCTGTCGTAGAGAGCAAGCTCAATCTTATCTGACTCAAAGCCGTCGGTCTTTTGAGTAAGAAAGGCGATATATTTCATATCAGGAGAATACTTTGGGTGTGTGTCCGAACCGTTTGATGAGGATATCTTTGTCTCTGTTTTGAGAGTTGTATCATACTCAAAAATGTCATTATTTGTTGATTCAGCAGTATTTTTTACCTTTTTTGCCGTATAGACTATATATCTTCCGTCAGGGGAGATATCGAAATCTTCGGAGCCTCCGAACGGGAGTGTGGGGACATCGAAATCACCGCTTATCAGTCTCTGATATATCTTCTTCTCGAAGTCGAATCTGAAAAGGGCCGAACGCGTCTTCTCTCTGTAAAAATTCCACGGTCTGAAATAGAGTGTGTCATAGACATAGGCAGAAGTAATCTTTTTATATTCATCTTGTTTATCCTTTGTGCACTTAAGTTCATCTGACTGACACTCGGGAAGAATATTTGCAGAGAAAATCATATATTCCTTGCCCAGACTTTTATAAATCCTGATGTTGTCAATTGAGATTGGAAATTCAGAGAAAAGGGATGATTCTCCTGCACCAAGCGGTAACTTATATAGACCTGTCTTGTTATCCTTTGTATAGACGTAAAAAAGGCTCTCCCCGTCAGATGAGATATCGAAACTCCCGCTGCCTTTTCCGTCATAGGTAAGTCTGCTGAGCCTGCCGCTTCTCAACAGATAAAAGTCGTATCTGAAATTATCCTTCTTCTCAAAATCCCTGATTGAGATTACGATGTCGCCTTTTGAAGAGACCTTGAAATCCTTTATGATTCTCAGGTTCTGGAAGTCGTCGATGGTAAACGGCTCTGCAAAGGCAACCTGTGAAATGAAGATGAAGGCAAACGATAAAATCAGGAATCTTTTCATACTCTCCTCCTTAGAAAGTATCTGATATCTTCCCTAAAATCTCATATAAATCAAGAGGAATAAGACGCCCGAACCGTTCAGGCCGTTTAAACTGTTCAAACTGCTCTGACTGTTCAACATATTGACTTTTGGGAATATTTAATTTATAAGGGATCTTCCTGTCGGGGCGTAGCGCAGCCTGGTAGCGCACTTGCTTGGGGTGCAAGTGGTCACTGGTTCAAATCCAGCCGCCCCGACCAATCTTTATAACTGAATAAATCTTTTTACGAGCTTATTCTTCTGTATTCCAATAAGTTCGGGCTTGTCTTGCAGGTAAAAGAATGATATTTTATTACCCAAAAGACGGAGGATTACAGATGGACAGCATACAGGAAAAGACTCCTTCTGCCGGAGGATATATATCTGAGGAAGCAAAGAGGAAATTTACACTTACTGCAGGTATTCTGGGTGGGGTTTTCTTCATTCTGCAATTTGTTTTACCCTTTATGGCTTTCATACCTGCCATAAAACTCCCAGAAACCATTAAAGAGGGTCCATTGTTTAATTTCAAACCACCAGTATATTTTAATAAGAAGGTCTGGTTTATAAAAGTGAGCATAGACAAGAAGAATAACAACGGTTCTATTTCTGAGCTCTGGTATATATCTGAATCTGAGCCGGATAAACCGGTGAAGTATAAAGGCTTCAACAGGATATGGGAAGAGCTGGTATCTGATGAGAATGGGTTATGGTTAATTTCAAAAGATGCCGCTGCCATCCTAACAATCGATGGAGAATACCGGGAATATATATCTGAGAAAAATATAGCGAATATTAACAACTCTTTTATTCTCAACGGAAGACCTGCGATAGTCAATTATAACAAAGGGATGTTTATTATAAAAAGGTTTGGAGATAACGGATGGGAGAGAATAAATGAATTTGAAATTATAAATCCTGATAGACCAGACTACTGCCCAAAGTGTCTGACTATAAAAGTACTAAATATCAATGAACAGCTTCACCTCTTTACAGAGATTGATGATACAATCTACTATCGTGAGGGATTTCCTAAAGGAGAAGAAGATGACATTAAGAATAATTGGGAGAAAGTAGCTGTCGTTAAAGATGATTGGCATATTGTCAATATCGCAGGCAAGTTAGCGATCTTTTACTGGGAAACTAATGGATTTCGATCTGTATTTACAGGACTAATAAGAGAAGGCGACAAATGGTCAAAATTCTTTTCCGTCGATACGAAAAATGTCTTTGGTTTCTATTACTCAGTTATTGGCTCTAATGCGCTTAAAGAGCCTTTATTCTTCTATATACATTTTCCAGCCGAAATAAAGATTGTGAAAGCAAGTGAGATCGGTAGGGAGAGTTCAAAAAAATTTTCATTTTTTAAGTCTATGTTCCCCAAATATCTCTTCCCCGGATTTTTTGTGTTTATCCAGTTAATACCATATATATTACAGATTGTCCTTGCTCTGATTCTCACAATTATGATGAAAAAATACAGGGTAAGTAATTACAATTATGGGAGTAAGTCTGCACATTTTGCAACTATCTGGAAGAGGGCCTGGTCACAGATTATTGATATAATTATATATCTGATTCCGTTGCTTGCAATAATGGGAGAATATATATCTAAAACATTTTTTTCTGGTGAATTTCCGGATTCGCTTGAATTCTTTAAAGATGTTTTACTGGTTTTTCTATATTCGTCGATATGGTCGGTTATTTACCTTCTTCTCTTCAGTTATACCGAGGGAAAATACGGATATACTCCCGGAAAATGGCTACTCAGGATAAAAGTCGTTGGCGAAGACCTTCTTGTGTGCGGATTTAAGAGGGCATTTGTGAGAAATCTCTTAAAACTTGTTGACGGATTCTTTAGTTTTCTTGTCGGAATCCTGCTTGCGGCTCTTAGTGAAAAATGGCAGAGACTCGGGGATATGGCCGCCCACACAATTGTTATCAATGTAAAAAAGAGAGAATCTTCAGCAACCGCCGAGTGAACGTTTCTGTTTCTTCTTGACCGGTCCTGCCGGTTTGTTCTTCCTGATAAGTTCGGGTATCTCCGCCTTGGCGCGGGTCCTGAAGCGGTTTAACCACTGTTCATCCAGACTCTTCGGCTCTGCAATCGGTTCAAATCCGAGAATATCTTTTCTGAATTTCTGTAGCCCGCCTTTCAGGATTTTTATGTTTTTAAATCCCATCTCGCTTGCAAGGACAGCCATTTTGCGCTCCGTAAGCTCATCTTCGGCGACAAAGAGATTGTCGGTATGCCTGTATCTCAGAAACTGTGCAGGTTCCTTCTCGAAGAGATTCTCCCTTGTAAAGAGAGTCGAACGCGGAAGACTCCATTCGGAGTAGGACTTCTCGTTTCTGAAATCGATTATCTGAAGCCTCTCCTCGTTTTTATCAAGAAGCCTGAATGCAAGTTCATCGACAGTCATCTCTTTTAAGGGATAATTTCTGACCAGATTCTCATCCTCAATCATTCTTAAAAGTGTAGACTTTTTCTCAACAAAAGTAACGGAGAAGATAAGCAGTAGAATACCACCACCTGCAATAATTGCATTGGTCCTGTTGAGATTCAGAAATCTTATCTCTTCCTTATTTACCTTCTTTTCGATAAGAGTTACGACGTAAAATGCCACAAGTGCAATAAATGTCAGCAGAAATGCAAATAGATTCGGAGATATTCCGAGCGTCTCTGATATCCGCGGATTTCCGATATATGATGCCTTGTAGAGCGACTCGAAGAGTGGATATCCCTCGGCAAATATCAAAACACCTATAAATGCACCACCGATGAATATCATTGCGTCGATCTTCCCGATGGCTGCCGCACAGACGCTCGTGCCGGGACAGAAACCTCCGAGGACAAATCCGAGTCCCATAATAAGTCCGCCTACTATTGCTGACCAGATGTATGTGGGATTTATATAAATCAGATTAATATCCAGAAGGCCGAAGTGCAATAGACCCAAAACACCCACCATTGCAGTGACACCGGCAGTAAAAAAGACTCTGAGAACTGTAAAATCGTATCCGTAGAAGAGCCCGACGAGCTTCTTTGAGGTCGAGAATCCCGCCTGCTCCAGAATCATTCCGAAGAAGATTCCTATGATGAGTGCTACTATATAATTGAGGTTGGTTGATATTATATCAGGTACAAGTGGTCCCATAGTAATCCCTCCCTATATCCAGAATTTTCGTAAAAAATATGCAAAGCCGTAAGCCCCGCCGAAGATGGATATCATTACAAGGAGTCCGCCAGTTGACATCACCGCCATACCGGAGAGTGCGGCACCGCTCGTACAACCCCTTCCGAGCTGTGAACCGATTCCCCATAGCATTCCGCCAATCAGTGCACCCCAGAATCTCATACGTGTGGTTGCATTCGGACCTTTTTCGAATTTCAGGTCGAGCCTTCCGGATATCAGCCCCGAGAGAAATGCGCCGATTAGAACACCTACTACCTCGAATACCAGCCAGTTCATAAGAGGGCTTGTCCCTTCGTGTTCCTTTGAATACTCCTGATAGAACTTTGTGTTTGAAGTATGAGATGGAGCAACTACCTCCACGCCGGCAACAACCGCACTCTTTATAGCACCGCTCGCCCCGAGACCTCTCCCTGTTATGTAAATGGTTGACAGAAGCAGGAGTCCGAGTAAAAACCCGGCAAGATACGGATTCATATACTTGTTCTCTTCCATAATTACACCTCACTTTTGCTTTCTGTCTCGTTCGTTTTATGCTCTTCCTCCTCGAGCTCCTCGTAACCTGTCAGCATAGCCCTGAGATTTGATGTAATTGTCGTACCAGTAGTGATAAGATATAGATGGACGATCACAAAAGTCACAAGAAGAAGAGCCGCAGCCGTATGTATTATTGCAATAACTTCGAGCGAACCAATATTTATCGCCTCTATTCCGTAGCGGGAAGGGTATCTGTAGAGCATATAGAGAATTCCCGAGAGTATGCTTGCGGGAATCAGAATAATCTTAAGCCCAAAATATGTAAGCCTCTGCAGTGGATTGAGCTTGCTGAGCAGTGTCTTTCTGGTAGGGTGAGGTGCGTTTCTGAATATTCCAAGGAGATAATAATCCAGCTGTGCTTTGATGTTTTTAAAGGTAGGTATATATTGCTTATATTCTCCAGTTGTAAAATGCCAGAAGATTGCAAAGACGGTCAGTGCCAGAAAGAGGTATGCCGCAATGTTATGATATGTAACCGCCTCCTTGAATCCAAGAAATGAATATGAGCCGTGAATCTCAAAGCCTGTAAACATCAGAAAGAAGATCAGAAGTGCCTGCATCCAGTGCCAGAATCTCTCAAATCCTTTATAGATCAACACATATTTCTTACTCATCTCATCTTCCTCCTTCGGATATAACTGGCGGCAATCCTTCCTCCCCCGTGTGCAATAACGCCAAAGATTGCAAAGATAATCAGGAGTTTCCCCATCCCGTCAACAAGAGGCGAATAATCCCTTCCGGGTATATAAAAATCCCTCAGGTTTGCAATCCTTGAACCATTTCGTGTATGACACTCCTCACACCTTACAGATTTGTCCTTCGTAGATACCATATGATTGACAGGCCAGTACATCTTTGTCTCGATAAAATCTATCTTCCCGCTGAATGGCAATCCTTGCTCTTTCATACCGATTTCAGAGGCCTTTATCCAGTCAAAGTCCTTCCAGAATGCCCCTGCCCCTTTCTCCTCAGAATAAAGTTTTGGCATAATAAGAATATTATTTTCGGGGTCGTATGGTTGCTTTGCTGTGTGAATCTTGACAGGTATAATCTTTGACTCCTCGTCTTCATAGCTGCCGTAGAGAGGGTTGAGGATGAGAGGGGATTTGGGGTCCTTGATCTTATCTCCCAGAAGATAATGCGAGGCGGTCCCGTTGAACCAGACATAATCGGGCTTAAGATTTTTTCCCCAGACAAAAGATCCTTTTATTGACATATACTTATGATTTCCATTCTCGTCTTCCTCTACATAGGGTTCACCGTTTTTTAGTTTTCCTGCTGTTGACCAGTCCCAGTAAAGTTTTGTAGAGTTTACCTTGGCATAAACAGGGATATGGCAGGCCTGACAGGAGACCTTGAGACCGTGTTCGTTAATGATATCCTCCCTGTGCGGGGTCTCGGTATGACAGTCCTCACACCGCGTCCTCTCCCTGTTCATTGAGCAGATTGAATATAGTTTGCCAAATATATTGTGCTCCTTTGTTTTGTGACAATCGGTGCACTGCATATTTACTCCGTCAACCGCCATATGAACATCCACGTCTCTTAAAGGTTCAAACTGTGCACTCTCTAAATCTCCGTGTTTGACATTATTTCCCCCGCCGCCGAAGAAGTGACAGACACCGCAGTTGCTTCTCTTTGGCTTTCCGACATTCTGTGCAATATTTTTGAAATCCAGAGTCCTCACTGGCTCTCCACCTTTCTCGGATGCCTTCATATATGTCTCGGTATTGTCGTGGCAGACCATACAATCGATATTTGTAGG
Organism: Bdellovibrio sp.; assembly: GCA_020725805.1. Taxonomy (GTDB): domain Bacteria; phylum Myxococcota; class SpSt-1050; order SpSt-1050; family SpSt-1050; genus SpSt-1050. The sequence goes on along the minus strand of DYEF01000023.1, from coordinate 75,792 downwards.
GTCAGTAATAATATTTCCGCTCTTATCGAGCCCGAGTCCTACGTGGCACTTCGCACAGCTCTTCTCGTTGCCGTGTGCGGCAATACAATAATTGTTGATTGCATTCTTCTTGCCGATATAGACTATCCCTCTGCCTTTCATATAACCGACCCGTTCCCAGTTATAGTGATTCGAATTCATAATCTCCTGTGCAGTCAGGTTATGGCATGTCTCACAGGCCTGTGTGATTTCTCGCGGTTCAGAGAAATCCTTATTTAAGACCTCAAATTTTGAATGGTCGGCCTTCTTCTTCATCTCCCGCTTTAAATACTTCTCTTTTAACTTTACAATATCAGGTTTTTCAATCTCGTTACTTTTAAGAATTCCATAAGATATTGCCAGAAAAAGACCAAAAAAGAGAAGCGATATAAGGATATTTCTCATAAAATTTCTCCCGATATTTTATAGAATGTATACACTACCTCTCTTCGCACAACTGTTTAATCTCCTTAATAAATTTGACTATCTTATTATTCCTGATGGAATAGAAGACCTTATTCCCCTCTTTTCTGCTCTCCAGTATAGAATTATTTTCAAGAATCCGCAGGTGCTGGGAGATATTTCCCATAGTTGTCCCAATCTCCTCAATAAGTTCGCTTACGTTCTTCTCACCATCAATAAGGGAGCAGACAATAAGTAACCTAACAGGAGACGAGAGGGCATCGAGTATCTTTGCCACTCTTTTTGCATCGTCGAGTTTGCTGATGTTGTCGTCCCCGAACATGTTTAGTATTTTAGCAGATACTAAAATACTGTCAAGAACAATCTGGTTTCAGGACCTGTAATGTATGACAAAGCATTCATAAGTGAATTTTTTCACGCAGGGTTTTTTGATTTTAGAATCCGGATTTTATATTATAAAGTCAGGCAAAGGAGGATACAATGAGAACTCTTATCTTTTTCTTTCTGTCTGTTGTGCTTATCCTGTCCTGCGAGACATACAGTACCAAAGACATGGAGAGAGACAACCCTTATCCCTTTATGCTGAAGGTTGTGGTAGAGGAGGGCGGGAGGACGATGAAGTTCGAGGACAGAAACGCCAGAATGACCTGTGACAAACTACCGACTTATGATGATTGTACTCCCTGTACCGAGACTTACGACAGTTCCGGCAATGACTGTCTTTACGACCCGAAGACCGGCAAATCATTTACAGCCGATTCCTGTATGTGCAAGGGGAATTATCACATTCTTAGTCAGAACGGGCTTGAACTGGTAATCAGAGACCCGAAGAAGGCAAGAGTTCCTTCCACTTTTATGACACAGATAGATGCAGAAATACTTTATATGAACAGATCACTTGAGGGGAGGATTATGACAACCAAGGCAGAGATCGGGACTACCATAAAACAGTCAGAGGGCTCAGTGATACAGCTCCTTGATTCATATTATCTGGATATAGCGGGTGGTTTTGAGGCGACAGACGGAGTCAGGATACTAAGAGGCGGTATCTTTTATTCCGTAAAACCCGAACAATAAAGAAGAGGTCATACTATGAGAAGTTTTTTGATAATTATTCTTTTTCTCGTATTCTCTCCGGGTCTTTTTGCAGAAGGATTCTTCTTCGGGGCAGAGATAAATGCCCTTGGGATTGATGAAAAAAGTTATATCGGTAAAAACACAAGGGAGATTGTAAAGAACCTGAACGGGAAGATATCGGATGAGTCATCAGGTGCACTGGCTATCGGATTTTATGAAGGGTATCAGGTCAATGAGTATTTTTCCATAATGGCCCGCCAGCGTTATTTTTCGGTAGGCAGTTCTGCGGATTTCTATACACAGAATTCGATGAATTTCGAGATTTCCAAAAATGTGGTTCCCCTGAATGCCGGGGTCAGACTCAGATTGGGAATGGATGAGGTTTTTGGTCTCTTTGCGGATATTTTGCCCGGTATTTATATCGTCGACTCCTTCGAAAATGGTTTTTTCGGGACGAATCACAAGCGGAATCTCTCCTTTGGTGCCTCTCTTGGTTTCGGGGGTGACTTTATCATAAAAGAGAAGGTAAATATCGGAATTGGTCTTATGTATGAATGGTTCTCTGTCCCTCAGGGGAACATTATCCTTGAAGACGGCGGAGACGGAGGAGGAATCGGTCTGGTGCTGAGGGTGGGGGCACTTTTTTAAATGAAACGTTTTTTTGTTGTAGTGAGTTATGAGCAACAGAAAAATTATTCTATTGACTGGTTTGATTATTATATTGTCAGGATGCAGCACGGAAGAACTTTCTGACCGGTTTGACTGCAAGAAGATGTGTGAAAAGGAGTACAGCTGCAGAGGAAAGGGGGGAGAAGATACTTCAAAATGTATCAGTCAGTGTGAGGAAGGGATGCCGGAGGAGTATTATCAGAGAGATTTTATAAAAGGTTCAAATCGGTGTATGGACGAAGGTTGTGATAAAACAGAGAGTTGCATTGAAGAACTTTATAAAGACTGCAAAAAGCCCGATTTTTCTAAAATTACTGAGCTGGCCTGCAAGAAATATTCGGAATGCAACAATAAGAAAGTTAAGGAATGTGTCTCTGCTTCGGGTTGTGATTTCGGCGGTCTTTTCGTATGTGTAAATGATTACCTCATCAGCGAACTCAAAAAATGTATAAATGAATTGAACTGTCAGGAGAGTGCAGAAGATGCCGGTTATTATATCCGCAGCTGCATATCCCGGTTGCTTAAAATAAACGGATGCTGAAGTTTTGCCGGAAGACCGGTTGAGCATATCTTGTATCGCGGAAAATCTTTTTCATTTTCTTGTGTTTTGCGGGGATTGATTATATAAAGTATTCCGGTACAGAGTCACAGATATGTTTGAGGAGATATTAAGAAATACATCTGAAAGCGAACTCAATCTCTTCGTCTTTCTCTTCTCCTTTCTCGAATATCTGCTCCCGGTTGTCCCGGGAGACCTTGCGCTTGCCTTCGGCGTCTTTATGGCTGTTTACGGAGGGTATTCTCCTCTTCTGATTTTTACCACATCGATAGCGGGCGGGACTGCGGGGGCACTCGTCTCACTGCTGGCAGGCCTCTTTGTAAGCAGAAGATACAATAGCGAAAAACTTGGTCATTTTCTGAAAAAAAATTTTGCGGACTCGGATGAAAAGATAAGAAAGGCCACAGACCTCATAAACAGATATGGTCTGCCGATTATTATTCTGAACAGATTTATACCGGTACTGCGCGGACCGATCGTATTTGCAGCGGGATACAGCGGGGTGAGTATTCCGAAGGCACTCTCAGGGGCAGTCTGTTCGGCATTTCTGTTCAATCTTGTAATTACCGGAGTTGCATTTGCAGCGGGCAGGAACTTTGAGTCACTAAAATCATTTCTGTCCCTGTATTTCGAGGTTTTCATTATCCTTGTAATAATTGTATTTGTGTTCTATAAAGTCGTAAGAGGTTTTAAGAGGAGAAAATTATGAGAAAGATATTTGCCGGTTTTGGTTTTCTAATCCTTATTGTATCACTTGCGGGTCCGGTACTGCATTCGGAAGAGACACTCAAAAAGGAGAAGGTTATTTCCGAAGAGTACTATGACCTTCTGTTCGACAAGAATAAGGTCGGAAAGGTCAGATTAGAGTCATATATCTCGAAATTCAGGGGGAGTGAGGTATATGTTATAGAGGAGGAGATGAATGCCGTTTTTTTAAGAGGCGGAACGGAGATGAAGACATACAGCAAGTCCCGGACACTCTCGAATATGAAAGACCTCTCTCCGATAGGGTACTGGTATGAGGCATCCGAGGGAGGAGTAAAGAGGACTCTGATGGGTCTGGTCTCGAAGGATAAGAAGAGCATCGAAATCAATATAGATATCGGAGGGACGAAGACCACAAAGAAGCTGGAACTCCCGCCGAATACGATCTTTTCGAATGCCTTTGAATATTACATACGGAGAAACCTGAATCCGGGTTTTGTGAAGAAACTTCCGCTTATTATGGAGGCGGATGCGGATGTGGTGGAAGGTCTTACACAGTCAGAGAAATTCGAACCGATAGATCTCTGCCCCAACTCCGTCTACAAGACTACAACGACGGTTGCGGGTATAAAGAATATCGAGCTGAGGGATGCCTCCGGCTGGCCCGTATGTGTAATTTTACCCACAATGAATGCTATCTTTATAAGGGTTGACAAAAAGAAGGCGGATGAGGGGTTTACACCGGTTGATATATTCGAACAGTCCCTCATAAAACCGGATAAGCCGATTAAGTCTATAAACAGACTCGAGAAACTCACCCTGAAACTTACATTCTCCTCAATCGAAGTTCCGCCGATTCTGGAAGATGAGTATCAGAAGATACTGAAGAAAGAGGGTAAATCGGTGGTTCTGGAGATCAGAAGAATTCGGCCGGATATGGATAAAAAGGTGCCTTTCCCCGTAAAGGACGAGAAATTCAAAAAGTACATCGAACCTACACGTTATGAGCAGTCGACCTCCGAGCAGATTATGGAGCTTGCCCAGAAGTTTGCGGGAGAGGAGACAGATACAGTAGAGGTGGCAATTAAGGTCTCCAATCAGGTGGGCGGATTTATAAAAGGGGCATCGCTCTCGAAAGGTTACCTCTCTGCACTGGAGGTCTATGAGCAGAAGGTCGGAGACTGCACGGAATACTCGGTACTTACTTCGGCTCTCCTCAAATCCCTCGGGATACCGACAAGACTTGTAATGGGGCTTGTCTATGTCGATGGAAAATTCGGTTTCCATTCCTGGCTGGACTACTGGGCCGACGGATGGTTCTCTGTTGACCCCACGCTTAATGAAGAGTCTGTCAATCCCACACATATAAGGCTCTGGACCGGAATAGGTGAACCCTCAGAACTCAGAGGTGCCTCGACGTCGGCGCTCAATTTCTTAAACAAGGTCAAGATCGAGATATTAGACGCAGAATACAAGTAGATGAACCGTGAAGAACTTACAGGCAGGTTTGCCGAATATCTGAGAGTCGAAAAGGGATATTCTGAGCACACCCTTAGAAACTATTTGTCTGATATCGAGATATTTTTCGAATACCTTAAAGAGAGAAAGATTGAGATAGCAGACGAGAAGGACCTCGAGAGACTGGAACCGGTAGATATAAGGGGGTTTCTGGCTTCCCGCTTTAAGATAAATAAATCCTCAAGTAGTCAGAGAAGGCTTTCTGCAATTAAGACATTTTATAAATTTTTGGTCAAGAGGGCAATTATAAGTAAGAATCCGTCCGAGATTATATCCTCTCCAAAAACCGAAAAGCCTCTCCCGAAGGCGATAAGTGTCGATGAGGTCTTTGCTATTATACACGCGATCGATGCCGGCGATGTATTATCTCTCAGGGACAGGGCGATGGTGGAGCTGATGTACGGTTCCGGGCTCAGGGTTTCTGAACTTGTTTCTGTAAATACTGCGGATATTGACCTCAGAAACAATACACTAAAAGTGCTGGGAAAAGGCCGGAAAGAGCGGATAGTTCCGGTCGGCTCCTATGCGGCGGAGTCGGTTACCCAATATATTGCCAGACGGGCGGAATTGCTCAGAGAAGAGACGGATGCCCTCTTTTTGAATAAGAACGGCTCAAGAATCACGACGAGGTCGGTTGCAAGGATAATCAGGAAATATCTGGATAAGTGCGCAATAAACAAGAACGTAAGTCCTCATACACTCAGACACTCATTTGCAACACATCTTCTTGGCTCCGGCGCCGATATAAGATTCATTCAGGAACTGCTGGGACATTCATCTCTCTCCACCACACAGCGGTACGCAAGGGCATCCATTGAACATCTTATGCAGGTTTACGACAAAAGCCATCCTCACTCAAAATGATTCTGTCAGATGGTGTCGGTTTCATTGTGTTTGGTTGATTTTATTGGCAAAATACGGTGCCGGTTATAAATATCGCTGATGGTTGAAAATTTCTTTAAGCAATATCATTCGGCCGATATAATACCGTTTGTTACCGTGATTCTGTTCTCCTTGAGCAGGTTCTCAAGCGGCATCATCAGGTCGGAGACGTAGACGAGCGGTCCCTCCCTGTAAACAACGTCTTTTAAGGTATCCTTTGAATAGAGAGCCTCTGCAATACTGTAAACTGTCTTTCTCCCTTCATGGATGAGAGAAAGTATTCGTTTGCTTCTGCGCGCAATATATGAAAAAATCGTGCTGATAACAGGGGTTGTGTTAATAACTGGTTCTCCGTGTCCGGGAAAAATATACTCATAGCCTATTTCCGAAAGTCTCCTGAGAGTATCGGTATGTCTTGTAAGAAGAGAGAGACCTTTGGGTGCATCGATGTCGTATTCGATTACGGGGACGGAGACTATCTTCTTCAACAGGGTATCTCCGGTAAAGAGTATTCCGGTTTCATTATCAAAGATGCAGACTGAACCCGCTGTGTGTCCCGGCGAAAAAATTACTCTGAAAGACTCAATCTCTGTATCCTTCTCCGCCAGTATGGTCTTTTTCGGATCGAGAGCAGCATTGTGATACTGCCTTTCAAACGACCTGAAGAATCGCTCTTTCATATCGTTGTCAAATCCCCAGAAAGAGAGGTAATCGGTTACCTTTTGGTATCTCTCCCTGTATTCCGAGCTGCTATCAGAAATCCTGAGAATGTCTTCCTTGCCGACTAATACCGTAGAACCGGCAAGTTTCTGGAGCCTGCCACACAGCAAAGAATGGTCTTTGTGGGTATGTGTAAGGAATATATATTTTATCTCCTGAGCTCTGATATTTCTTGTGTGTAATTCATTACATAGTCCTTCGAAGTCCTTCTCTGTGTCAAAACCGCCGCAGTCTATCATAACATAGCCAAAGGATTTTCTGATAAGGTATATATTCGGTTTCTCGACCCTCAGTTCGGGATAATTGGCTGCAATTTTAATGACGTTCTTTTCTTTGAATATATCGGGACTCACTTATCTCAGATGAGGGCAGTTGAAAAATATCTCTCCGCTCTGTCCGGCAGGACGGTGACCACATTAAATCCTTCACCGTAACCACGAGAGATGCGGATTGCGGCAAACATATTCGCCCCTGATGATGTGCCGACCAGCAGTCCCTCTTCCCTTGCGAGCATACGGGTTGTCTCTATTGCCTCTTCGTCAGTAACAGTGATAACCTCGTCGATAAGTTTGGTATCCAGCACGGCAGGTATAAATCCGTCGCCGATACCCTGAATCTGATGAAGACCGGGTTCATGACCCAGCAGCGCGGATGCATTTGCTGGCTCAACAGCAATGAGTTTTATCTTTTTGTTCTTTTCCTTCAGAAATCTGCCGACCCCCTGCAGTGTTCCTCCCGAACCTACGCCTGCAACAAAGGCATCGACTTTACCGCCTGTCTGTGCCCATATCTCCTTTGCCGTATGGTTGTAGTGACAGAGAGGATTTGCCGGATTTGTAAATTGTCCGGCTATCCAGATCCGTTCATCGGAACCTTTAAGACCGTTGAGGTAATCGACCGAGCCCTGAATGCTCTTCTCTGCGGGAGTAAGAATGAGTTCTGCTCCCAGTGCCCTGATTATCTTCTTTCGCTCTTCGCTCATATTCTCCGGCATTACTATTATCACCCTGTATCCCTTTATCCTTCCGACGAGTGCGATCCCGATTCCGGTATTGCCGGAGGTTGCCTCTGCTATGATTGAGTCCGGTTTGAGTATGCCTTTTTTCTCTGCGTCCTCTATCATTGCAAGAGCGACTCTGTCCTTAATCGAGCCTCCCGGGTTCAGAAATTCGGCCTTTGCAAAAAGGTGTTTACGCTTTTCCGAGAGAAATTTAATGAGCGGGGTATTCCCTATCATTTCATATATGCTTTTCACAGACTTTTCTCCTTGCAGTATTTATCATTCACTCAGCGGGGCGAGTGACGGAACGAATATCTCGACAGTCTGAAGTGATGCCTTATTGCCTCCGGCTTTTCCGTTTTCACCGCCTGCTATAAATATCTCTCCTGCCGGCATAACTCCGAATCCGAAATCGGCTCTCGGAAAGAGAATCTTGTTTGTGGCATAACGTGGTTTTGCAATGCCTTTTTTGCTGCTTATGGTCATAACCTCGACCACATCGGATATCGTCCCCTGTGCAGTCCCGTAACCTCCGAAAATCACAACGTTGTCGTTTTCGCGGTCAATTGCTGCTGCCCCGAAATCAGCCCTTGCAACATTCATATCCGTCAGATTCTTGAACTGCGGACCGTCCGAATTGGTGGGGTCGAGTATCTCGATGCTCGTCGTTATGCTTTTGAAAACGTCACTATCGGGACACTGACAGTCCTGTGATGTACTTCCTGCACACCTGTCAAAGCCTATGCAGGTATAACCGCCCATAAAGGCGATATAGAAATTGTGAAATTCCTCGTCACCTTCGCCAATCGGGTCAGCCCCTGTCATAACCGCAACTGCCTGATGTCCGTATCTCTTCTTGTTCATCTTGAGAGAGGTGTTGTCTTTCTTCCTTATTACATCGAATCTGTAGTCGGTGCAGGTCGCATTTGCACAGCCGAATATCTCCATCTCGTCATTGATGTAGAGCTGTGTTCCTACCTTCTTGATTCCGCCTGCAACGAGTATCTTGTCGAATCCGGATACCGGTTCTCCTTCCACTGTATTGTATCTAAGAGGAAGATAGGTGGCTGTATGTCTGGACCTCGCATTTGCCATCTTGTGGTAATCCTTGCCGGATAGTTTTGAGAATGTCTCTTCCTGTGTGTCGAAGATTTCTACCGTGTCCAGATATGCCTCGACCTTCCCGTTTACCTTGTTTTCACCGCCTATTATAATAATCTTTCCGTTTTGCATAAGGGTGGCCGTGTGGTACATTCTGCCTTCTTCCATTGTGCTCGTCAGAAACTCGACCTTCTTGCTCTGAACATCGTAGAGCTGGGCGGTTGCGACTGAGGATGCCACACCATTGATAAAAGTCTCACCGCCCGCAATCAGTACCTTCCACTCGGGTTTTTCCTTCGTTCCTTTGTTGTAGAGTGTAGCGGTGTGGTATGCCCTTTTGCCGAATTCGCTTATCTGTTCGTCTACCTGAATCTCTTCGAATGTACCCTTCTGAGAGTTGTAAAGAATCAGACTGGCAGAATAGAATTTGGAGGTACCGCTTATACTGACTCCTCCGGCTATCAGGACATCTCCGTTCGGAAGGGGAGTAACAGTTGCTCCCTGTAATCCGGTATCCAGAACGCTGCACTCCTGTGTTGCAAAATCAGTGGTCTGGGAGAAGGCATCCGTCCCCGCGATGAATATCGGAATCTTTATGGTTGTAGGTGAACTCGTTGTAACATCGAAGAGCTGGGAGGCCCCTCTCAGGACCATATTGCCGTTTTCGTCGAACCCTTCTACGACAAGGCGTACGTTTTTGGAGAGGGGAATATCAAAGACGCCCTTCCCTCCGCTCTCGTAAGGAAATCTGGCACTTGTAATTACAGCGGGTGATGTCCCCGGCTCTTCTGTTGTTGCCACAATCGATATCTCCGACATTTTCTCCGTCGGATTCTTGAAGTTTTTGCTCTCTGAGACACAGGGTGGTACGAGGGTAATGCCTATTGAGATTTTATCCTCAGGGCAGCCTGCGATAAGTGCCGAAAGGATTAAAACCGAAATTATTATCTTGCCTCTGGTAAACATATATCTCTCTCCTTGTCTTGTTTATGGGAGTGTAACGGAAATTCTGCCTCTGTCCGGCTCGATGCTGGAAATATACAGATATGTCCCGACTCCTGCTCCTACCACTGCAACACCTACAGCTGTCCAGAACCACGGGCTCTCATACCATTTTACAGGTTTCTCGACGATGACGACAGAGGAGTCTATCTGACCCTTCTGTTTGAGGGTTCTCCCCTTGCCTATATCTATTCCGCCGCCGCTGTCTCCGGTCTTTTTGACATCAGGAACGACTTGAGCCGTCTTTTTCTCTTCCTTCTTGGGCTCTTCCTTTACGACCGGAGGCTGAGGTTCCTCCTCCTTTGCAGGACCTGTGTAGAGTGGCTGGGGTGCTCCCACCGGACCGATGACAATCTCCTGAATCTTCTCTGTCTTCTTCATAATTCCGGGATAGAGGAGAATTACGCTCTGTTTTATACTCTCGGGGAAACTCTCTATCTTCTTTGTTAGTTCCTCTACGAGTTTGTAGATCTCGATAGATGCTCCAAGCATATCGACGTCTATCGTCAGAGTCATAGTCTGGACGACTTCGGTGGTCTTGACCTTCATAAAGAAGGAGTTGATCTGATAGTTGTTCTCGACCTTTATGATGCCGCCAAAGAGTACATAATCCGCCTGTTGTTTGTTGGCTACCTGAACGAGTGCCTCTCTGGTGGAAGAGTCAATACGGTTGTTCTTGAGCTGATTTGCAGCTGTATATTCCGGTCCTGCCCCGCCTTCCTCCTCTCCCGAAAAATCCACATTTATCTCTACGGTCTGATTGGGAAGAACATTTACTTTCTTGTAATACGGGACCTCTCCGGACCGCTCGACTCTTATATAATGTTCGCCTTTTATTGCCTCCTTCAGCAATGCCGGAGTAGTTCCAACCTGTTTTCCGTCTACAAAAATCACGGCACCCGAAGGATTCGATGTCACCCTTATCATTCCCCTTGGCAACTGATAGGTCTGTTTACGGATTCCGTCATAGATTCTGAGATAGAGCGGGGGATACTGTGTTGTATCGATCTCCTTGTAAGGGTCCAGTCTGAGGGATTTTCTTATATAGGTCTCTCCCTCGTCCTCCATACCTGTCCCGAAGTATGCAACGGAGAGTGCCAGATATGCGTCTGTAAGGACCGAGGTGTCTTCAAGGTAGAGAAGATTCTTTTCGAGAATCTGAATCGCGTCCTTGAGAGGTTTTATTGCTTTCTCGAATTCCTGGTTTTTTATCTCCTCGATTCCGACCTTTGCCTTCTCGGTACCCTTTGCTATGGCGTCCCTGTCTATGTTCGGTTCGGATAGTCCGGCCTTTTTCTTGGTAACCAGTTTCGGGCCCTCGACTGCCTGCAGGGAGTCTGCATTCTTCATCTCGTTTGTCAGAAGTTCCGTAAACTGATTTGCCACCTCGGGAGTCACTGACTGATATACCGGCTGATATGGAAATATCAGAACCTTGTTGAACTGGGCTCCAGAGACAGCAGATGATAATAATAACAGGAACAATGCTGCATAAAGGACACTTTTCTTTCTCATCACTCAACTCCTATAAGGAAATTATGGTTCTGTTATCATAAAGGAGTAAAAGAGTCAACAATTTGAAATAATAATAATAAAAATAATACCGGGCAAAAACCACGGAATACCGAGTCCCGTAATCACCTGATTGTGAGATTATATCACTACTGATCTGTATTCTACCTCGGAATACTTTTTCGTGATACGGTTGCTTTTGTCGACAAGCAGAACCACCGGTCTGTGTGCGGCGGCCTGAGAAGGCTCCATATATGCAAATGTTGCTATGATTATGATATCGCCTTTTCTTGCCTTGTGTGCCGCTGCACCGTTGACGATAATCTCACCGGTATTCTCTCTGCCGGGGACGGCATAGGTATTGAAACGCTCGCCGCTCGTGATATTCCAGACAGAAATTTCTTCGTAGGGGAGGATTCCGGCCTCACTCATAAGAGTGGTATCGATTGTGACGCTCCCCTCGTAATGGAGATTTGTCTCCGATACAACCGCCCTGTGAATCTTCGATTTGAGCATTCTGATAAACATTTGACATTCCTTTCTGTGTCCCGCGCAGGATGCTGCAGGCACCAAAAAAATGTATATTTACAATATTTTTTCTATCTGTTCAAGCTTTTTAATCTGAGCAGAAGTCTGTTCAGGTCGTTTTTGAGAATATCATCCTTGAGCTCAGCTACCTTTGCCTCGATCTTCGGCAGCATTGTCTTGTAATATTTGCCCGAGAAATTGAACAGGCCCTGCAGGACAGCAAATTTTACATCGTTGTCCTTCTCTGTCCCGAGCAGGTCTATCAGGGTATTGACCGCCTCTTCAGAATCTATTCTTCCGATCATATATGCGGCCTTCTCTCTTACAACCTTGTTTGTGTCGGAGAGCTTTCCTTTGTAACAGGCAAAATCACCCTTGCATTCCTTTGCGACATCGATCATCACGGAATATTCCTTTATTACCTTGCTGATTTCCGGATTCTTCTCTTCCTTCATAACCTTATCGTAATGAGCTGCATCCTTGTCGGTGGCGAGCCTTGCTATTGTCTTTACTACCTCTTCCCTTCCTTTTCTGAGGATGTCGAGTTCCTGCTGTGTTGCCCCTTCCTTCTTATACTTGTCGAGGTCCGGCTTTTTTGCACCCTTCACGAGTGACGGTATAACGGAAGTATCACCGATGAGATTTATTGCAAGGAGGTAATGGGCCCTTACCGAGGGGTCTTCTTCATCTTCTGCAAGTTTTGCCATAACGGGTGCTGCCTTCTTGGACTGCATCCTTCCGAGCGCAAAGGCGGCCTTGGATTTGGCAATGGGATTGTCCTCGTCCGATTTAACCATCTTTAAGAGTGCGTCCTCTGCAGAGAGGTCACAGATGTCGCCGAGTGTCTCTGCGGCCTTCCCCTCGATTGCACCTACGACGAAGTTGGATTTTTCGGCGAGCTGCCTGACCTCTTCATTCTTACCCAGAAATGTCTTTACGAGTTCAGGAACGGCGGCTTTGCCGATTTTCTGAAGTGCCTCGTTTGCCTCAGGGTAAACGGTACCCTGTCTCTCGATGTACATTGCCCTGACGAGTGCAGGAACGGCCTTCGGGTCGCCGATTTCACCCAGAACATAAATTGCATCGGCCCTTATAGCCTTTGAAAGATTGTCATTCCTGATAATTGCAATGAGGGCGTCGACGGCGTTTTTATCCTTGAAGACCTTTTCGGCCCTGACTGCGGCGGCGAGAACCGGTGCAGAGGTGGATGAGAGAAGCTTGATTACGGCCGGCTTTGCCGACTCTTCCTGCATAGCAGCGAGGGCGCCGAGAATCTTCTCGTTGATTCTGTCATTCTCTCTCTGTTCCTGAATATTGTTGGAAACCTCGAAGACCAGTCCTTCAAGAAGTACAGGGGCTGTGCTCTTCTCTCCGAGCATACCGAGAATCTCGGCAATGTCGGCTCTGAGCGACCTGTCCTTTTTGAAGAGTTCCGTGAGCTGCGGAATAACGCTCTTGTCCTTGAGTTCCATAAGTGCTTTTACGGCATCCGGTTTGAGCTGAACATCGGTCAGCTTTTTAACCCAGTATGACGCAGGTTTCCCTTCTCCCGGTTTCTTCTCGAGTTTCTCCACGAATTTGCTTGCCTCCTTGTCACTTACACAGCTGACAAGAAGTCCTGTAAAGATAAAAATTCCCAGAAAAAGCACAAAAAATCTTGCCTTGTTCATCTCTGCTCCCTTCGTAATAAAATTATTAATTAAATTCAGAAAAATGCTCATCATTACTCAAAAAAATATAAAGTTAACGGGCTAATACTACCATTATTCATTTCGGTGTCAATAAAAAATTAAGTATACGAATTTTACAATGCACAGTTTGCGAAAACCGGCTGAATAGCCTGTAAGGACTTTGTTGCAGAGCATTTTACCGGCAAGCAACTCTATGTATATACAGAAATCCGTAATAAGACTGACTCTCAAATGAGTCTGAATCTGGACTGGAAGAATCTGAGTGCCTTCGGTTCGTATGTAAATTCGAGTCCCCTTATGGAATCGCGCTTCCTGTATAGTCTGATGATTCCCTCTGCAACAGCCTTCATATGGTCGAGTGAGTATACCCTTCTGGGTATTGTAAGTCTAACGAGCTCGAGTTTGGGTCTGTAATTCTTTCCCGTCTTCGGGTCCCTTCCCTTGCTTACGTTTCCCCTCTCCATTGCCCGGACTCCGGTCTCGATAAATATGTGTGCCGCGAGCGTCTGTGCCGGAAACTGGTCCTGGTCGAGGTGAGGGAGGAATTTCTTCGCATCGAGGAATACCGCATGGCCTCCCGGAGGCATTACAATCGGAATACCCGCATCGATCAGGAGTTTGCCCAGATATCTCGCCTGTTCGACCCTTGCCTTGAGATATCTTTCATCGACCATCTCTCTCAATCCCTGTGCGTGTGTTGCCATATCTCCTGCAGATGTACCGCCGCTTGAATGACCTCCTTCGAATATCTGCAGCATCCTGAGAGCCTCTCTGTACCACTCTTCGTTATCCCTGAAGAGGAGTGCTCCCGAGAGGTTTGTGAGCATATCCTTTTTGGCTGAAATGGTGGCACCGTCGCCGTAACTGAACATCTCGAGAAGTATATCCCCGATGCTTGCATCCCTGTATCTCGGGTCCCTCTGCTTGATGAATATCGCATTTTCAGAGCATCTCGTCGCATCGAAGAATACCGGGATTCCTCTCGGTTTGCAGAATTCATAGACCTCCTTCATATTGTCCATCGAGACCGGTTGTCCGCCTGCAAGATTTACATTGAATTCGAATGAGATGTATGCAAGCTTTTTGCCTTCGGATTTTGCCTTATCGTAGAGGTCCGAGAGTTTTTTCAGGTCCACATTTCCCTTCCATTCGAAGTCTGAGTCTGTATCGTTTGCCTCATCGACGATTACGTCCACGAAAATTCCGCCTGCCATCTCCTGATGCTGCTTGGTGGTCGTGAAGTACATATTGCCGGGCACGTAGTCACCCGGTCTGATAAACATCTGGGACATTATGTGTTCTGCTGCTCTGCCCTGATGGGTAAGGATAATATGTTTGTAACCGTATACCTTCTGTGCGGTTCTGACAAGGTCGATATAGGCATCAGATGTGTTTGGTGTCTCTATGGCGCCGAGGTAAGCCTTCCACTGCTCTACACTCATAGCTGCCGTTCCGGAGTCTGTGAGCAGGTCGATTGTCACATCCTCCATTTTAAGGAGAAATGTATTGTAACCTGCCTCTTCTGCCGCCTTTCGTCTCTCCTCCACGCTCTTCATTGCAATCTTCTCGATTGCGTGGACCGTATAAGGTTCGCATTCGAATTCGTAAGGCCTGATAACCGGTATGAGCCAGTCGAATACAGCCTCGTTGTGATATTCGGGTCTGTTGGTCAGAACGAGCGCCGGTATCTGAGCGGCCTCTCTGAAGAGTTCGCATATTGCCTCTGCGATCTGAACGACCTGTCTGTTTAAAAGTGCCCTTCTCGGAATCTGAACGGGCAGAATCTCGGACGGTATATATCTGCCTCCAAGATATGCCCTTACCCCGGATTTCAGATAGATTGCAGTTGCCAGTGTGTGGGTCCTGTTCTCCCTGAGGTGGCTGAGGAACTTGTCCGCACAGAGGTATACGCCGTCCAGTCCCTTATAGTGAGGTACTCTCTCTTTGGAGAGAATTTCCGATAAGAGGTCGATCTGCTGCTGGTACCAAACTGCATTGTTTTCATCGGTCATATCCCTCAGCCCGACAGCGACTACTTCCATTGTCCTTCCGGCCATACCTCCGTAGGTGTGCAGCCCCTCATATATTACGACTTCGTTCTGATGGGCCTCGTGATGCTTCGGGTCGTTTGTTGCAAGAAATCCTCCGACATTACTCATCGCATCCTGTCCGGCGTCGAATGCCACAGTTGTTGCGAGAGCGGAGACCTCCTTAATAATTTCGGAGATTCTCTTCGATGAATAGTCTTTTGCGACATTCTTTACCCTGTTTGCCCAGAGGACGATGTTCGAACAGTCGATAATCAGCGGGATACCCGAGTCTTTCGAAAAATGTGCAATCTCATTAAGGCAGGACGGGCAGACCGGTCTCCCCTCATCGCTTCTCAGGTCTATGAATATGTAGGCGGTCTCGTCTTTCTTTGCTTTTTTGACCTCTGACACATCCAGTATAGAGAAACCGTTCTCCTCCCTTGAGGATATCTGGACGAAGCGGCCCTTGTAGTATTCGACTATTTCCTTTGGCTGTCTTATGTTCGAGAAGGCCGATTTTCCGCTTTTGACCATGATCGAGGTCAGCAGCTTAATGTTACCGAATCTGTTGTGTGTGGGGCATATGTTTTTAAGTCCGAAGACATCTCTTACTGCATTCTCCAGATGATAGAAATTTACAGCCCCTGCATAGGCCTCATCTCCAACAAAGAGTGCGGCTACCTGTTCCTGAGACATTGCAGATGTTCCCTGTGTGGCCATATCGAATGTTACTTTATCGGCGGGAATTAACGTTGTATTGTAAAAATGCTCTCTCAGGATTCTCTTTCTCTCATTATAGGTGGTGAATGGAATATTTCTGACTGATTTGATCTTGTAAGGTTCGTGAATAAGCATATTCTGTTCCTTTCCTGAAAAAAGGTTAATCTTTCAAAACGGGAGGATATTAGTAAAAATGTAAATTTAAGTCAACAAGTATAGTGGTCAAAATATTTACCCTGATAATCTGTACAGATGTATGTTATCTGAGTCGGACAGGTGTTTGAATAAAGATAAAGATTATGATGTAACATTATTATAGATAGTGTTGACTTTGCTACAGGTGGATTCCGGATGAATTATGATATGACAAGAATTTCAGAAAAATCAGGATTTTGCTGCTTTTATATTTGACAATACGGTTATTATATATTGTATTAGGCGGGCTGTTTTTGGCGTAAATAAACCATTTTTAGGAGGTTTTTGATGAAGAAGTTTTTGGTGATTTTAGGAATTATTCTTTCGGTAGCATTGCTGAATGCATGTTCCTCGGATGATGGGAACGGCGGGAGTAAGGATGCTGCACCAACGGACACTACCGGTACCGGCGATACCGGACCGCAATGTTCAGCCCTCAACCAGAAGTGTGAAAAGACAGAGGACTGCTGTGAGGGGCTGGAATGTAACCCTACAAGCAAGACCTGTAAGAAGCCGCTTAAAAATAACGGTGAACTCTGCTCATCCGATGACAACTGTGCGTCGGGATTATGCTACGGTATTACGGCTAAGATAAAGAACAGTTATTGTTCAAAGAGCTGTGAAACAGATGCGGACTGTGCAGGCTTTGCCGGAGAGAAGAATTACTGCTGTACATATGATTCACTCGATTCTACCAAGAAGGTTTGTATGTATACGGAAGGAGCCTGTACTCCACTCAACAGAGGCGCGGGAGAGCCCTGTGACAAACTTGGGAACGTAGCCTGCAAGGCCGGGGAGACTTATTGTGTCGGAGAGAGAGATGATAACGGTGTTTACAAGTCAGGTTCGGTCTGTTCGAAGAAGTGTGAAAAGTCTGCTGATTGTGCCGAGTTCTTCAACATTGTTGGCGGTTACAGGATGAATTGCTACGAGTGTCTGAGTTCGGCACAGTACGGAACGGCTATGTGTGTGAAGACAGACAGATGCGTAAATTATTGCAATGACAACAGGGACTGTATATACTCACAGGAAAAATACTGTGCCTCCTCGAACGCCCACGGAGGTAATATCTGCCAGAGCTGTTATGTAAAGGACGATAAGGAGTGTGAAAAAGATGATGACTGTGTGGGAGATATGAGTTGTAATCTCTTCAAGACCTATGATACCAAAACCAAAGTGGTTGTCGAGAAGAAGTATTGTTCATCCTGCTTCCCGAACCGTTTCAGACCCGACTGCTACGGTGATAATACCTGCTCAGATAATCAGAAATGCCAGATGGGCTTTACTCTTGACAAAACCGGTCAGTCCATCCTTGGACTGAATACCAAGTGCGGCGAGACCTGTGAGCTCTCAAAAGGCGGGAAGAAGGCAGGCGAGGACTGTACCGAAGACGACGATTGCTGCTCTCTCTTCTGCCTCGAAGGAAAGTGTGCCTCATTCTGTCATCCCAACTGCAAGAAGGTCGACCAGACCTGTACCGTGGACGGTGAGTGCTGCAGTCTCAAGTGTCTCAACAACAAGTGTGTGGCAAATGTCAACTGCACTGACCAGGACTGCACCTGCAATTACGGCGACGGCTTTAAGGGAGTATGCCGTGATGTGGGAATGAGCCTCGACCAGGCGGGCTGTACGGTGGTTTATATGGGCATCTGTATGCCGACCGTTTATCAGGGAGATAAGCCGACCAAGTGTGAAAAGCCGTCAGACTGCAAGGTCTCGGGAGAAATCTGCAAACTTATCTTTGGCAACGAGGACAATGACGACTATTCCAGACCCGAAACATATGATGACAATACCGTTTCGATCTGTGCAAAGGAATATTCAGGGGCCAGCAAACCCGGGCAGCAGTGCCAGGCATCTTTCTCCTGTTCGACAAATCTCTGTCTGAGAGTAGGATACTGCTCCGGCGCCTGTGACAATATCGGTGCAGACTGCGATTATGGTAAGGCCGGTAATTATACCTGGAAATGTATGCCTCAGCCGCTTTCAGAGGGTTATGACACTGTAAATCAGACAAACCTCTGTATTCCTTTCTCCGGTTCCGGCAAGGAGTGCAACGGAGACAAGGACTGCTCCAACGGCGAAGTCTGCAAGATGTACGGATTTGATACGAAGGCAAATAAGGTCTATTCATTCTGTTCTGCCCCGACAGAGGGAGGAGCGGGCTTCAATGGTGATTGCGTTGCCTGTTCGACAGACGAGGTCTGTCACGAGGCCTGCATTGATAAGCCCTGCGCCAATGACCTCTGTCTCAACAACGGGAAATGCTCCAGCATCTGCAAGACCAACGCCGATTGTCCGGCAGGTTATGCCTGCTATGAATCCTGGCTCGGACTTGGTGCCCTGTATCAGGGTATATGCATTCCTATGACCGAACTTTTGTGCGTACCCTGCTTTGAGGATGCATATTGCAACAGCGGCAATCCGGATTATAACAATCCGAATCCGCCCAACAGATGTGTAAAGGTACCTGACAGCGGAGCAGATATGTTCTGCCTCGCTTCCTGTGACCCGAAAGTCCCGGGAGCCTGCCCCGAAAAATTCACCTGTAAGGATGTAAACGGGGTAAATCTCTGTGTACCCGACAGCAACAGCTGTGCAACAGAATAATAACGGAATCTAAATTCCGACATAAGGCGAGGAAAATTCCTCGCCTTTTTTATTTTAAACTAATATCGCAAAAACTATTAATGATTCGCCGGATTCCGACCGGTTATGCATCTGTGTTCAATGTTTGGACAAAATACCGGGAGCAGATGTTTTTCAATCGTTTCAATGGATTAAAAAGGTATCTGGCACCGGCCTTTAGTACCGGCCTTTAGCCATATCTTTCCTGACTGGTAATAGTTTTTCAGATTAAATTAGTGATACGAGTATTCCTGTCAGAATCAGTGCTGAACCTATTATTTCTCCCGTAGACGGGATATATCCGAAGATAAAATGGGATATTATTGTTGCGCCTATAGGTTCGAAAAGTATCAGAATTGCTACGACTGTAGGGGAGAGATATTTTAGCGCCCAGTTAAAGGAGTTGTGCCCCAGAAGCTGCGGGACTATCGCGAGAAATAATATGAGCAGGTAGTTCTTTGCAGGGTAGTAAAAGAGTTTCGTATCCGATATCAGTGCTGCTATGAGAAGTATGCCCGAGGTAAAGAGATAGAGCACTGTGGTATATGTAACGAGTGAGTAGTTCTGCCTCGCTTTCCTTGTTGTTATTATATAAAGTGAGGCCATTACGGCACCTGCCAGTGCGAGCAGATTTCCTTTTATTTTAATGCTGTCGATCTCTTCACCCGACGATATGATTATACCTCCGAGAAGAACTATTGAAATGGCTATTATCAGTTTTTTCCCGGGTCTTTCCCTTAATAAAAGGGCAGAAAGGATTCCGACAAAGAGGGGGTTGGTCGTTACGAGCACGACCGAACTCGTAACACTTGTGTATTTTAGCGAACTGATCCAGAATATAAAATGTAGTGCCAGAAATACGGAGGCCAATAGTGAGAGTTTTATCAGTTTTATCTCCGGAAACTGACTATTCGTAATTTCTCTGATAAAGAAGGGGAGAAGGATTATAAAGGATATAGAGAGTCTGAAGAGCGCAATTGCAACGGCGGGCATTGCTACCATACTCGTAACAGGCCCGGCGAATGAAATAGAGACGATACCGGTTATTATTACAAGCGGAAGAAATGTTCTTTGCTCAGTCAATCATTCAGTCCCAGAACGTCTGACATGCTGTAAAGGCCCTTCTTCTGGTTGACAAGCCATTTTGCTGCCAGAATAGCGCCCTCGGCAAAGTTCTGTCTGTTCGATGCCCTGTGTGTTATCTCGATACTCTCGCCTTTCCCGCCAAAGAAGACAGTATGCTCCCCTACAATGTCTCCGATTCTGGAGGCCATTATCTTTATCTCGTTCGGGTCTCTTGTAAAGTTGGTTTCGTGTCTCATAAAGTGAATATTCTTCTTTGCATCGAGTCCTCTTGCAACAGCTACGTTCTCTGCAAGTTTCAGGGCAGTGCCGCTCGGGACGTCCTTCTTTGTGCGGTGGTGAATATCGAGGATGTCGATGTCAAATCTGCCCTTTGTAAATTTTGCAACATCCCTGACGACCTTAAAAAGTATATTCATACCGATACTCATATTGGGAGAGAAGAGGACAGGAATTTTCTTGCTGTAGAGCCTTATCTGTTTCATCTCTTTGCGGCCCGTCAGTCCGGTCGTGCCTATTACTACCGGGGTGCCGTTTTCTGCCGCAACCGGCAGGTTTTCGAGAGTAGATTTTGGTGTGGAGAAGTCGATGATGCAGTCAGACCCGGTAATTACCTTCTCGAGGTCATCGGAGAGGGGCATTCCGAGGGTACCAAGACCGCAGAGATTCCCGATATCCTTTCCGATATCCTTGTGCCCGAAGACCTCTACCGCACCGCAGAGTTCTGTGTCAGGGTCTTCTGTAATTGTCTGAATAATAAGTCTTCCCATTCTTCCCATTGCACCGATTACGACGATTTTTATCATAATACGCTCCTTTAGTTATAATTTATAGATTTCGGGGTAGTATCTGTCGATGACAGCCTTTATCTTCTTCATGTTTTCCGCAGATATTGGAGTGAGCGGAAGTCTTAGTTCGTTTTTTATCTTCTTCATAAGCGATAAAACAGCCTTGACCGGAATCGGATTTGACTCGATGAAGAGAACCGAATTCAGGTGCCTCAGCCCGAGATGAATCTTCTTTGCCTCTCTGAAATCTCCTTTTTCTATGAGTTTGTACATCCTCGACATAAGATTCGGTACGACATTTGCGGTTACACTTATTGCCCCGTTTGAACCTACCGATGCCATAGGCAGATTGAGGGCATCGTCTCCGCAGAGTATATCGAAATTCTTAAGATTCGATGCAAGTTCCATAACCATTTTGAAGTCACCGCCCGCCTCTTTTATCCCGACGATATTTTTGAGAAGGGCAAGCCTCATTACTGTCTCAGTCTTCAGTGAGACTCCCGTTCTGCCCGGTACGTTGTAGAGGATTATCGGGACAGGCGAGAGTTCGGATATCTTTCTGAAATGCTGGTACATTCCTTCCTGTGTGGGTTTGTTGTAGTAGGGTGTTACAACGAGCAGACCGTCGACGCCGCAGGATATAGCCGTCTTTGCGTTGTCGATAGTATGTTCGGTACTGTTCGAACCGATACCTGCAATGACCGGAATTCTCGAATCGGTGGCCTCGAGTACGGTATAAATATTCTCCTTCTGCTCCTCCCGGGAAAGGGTAGGGGTTTCACCGGTAGTTCCGTTTACCACAATAGCATCCGTTTTATGCCGTATATGCCATTTGACAAGTTCCTTTAAGGCTGTCTTGTCAATTCTGCCGTTTCTGAACGGGGTAACAATAGCAACTATCGAGCCTTTGAACATATAATGACCTCCGCAAGTGCCTGACCAGAGGGTTTGGGCGGAGCCTTTATCCCGCAGGATGCGATAATGACGGATAAGACTATGAAGACCATATAACGTCTAACTCTTTTCGCCAGATGTGTCATAATCTTACCAACCCATACCCTGTAACCCGAAATGACTAACATTAAATAAAATTAATGGCAACAGAAAACAGACCGGAAATCTAGTCATTTACAAACGGATATCTTCCGGGTAAATCCGGCAAATTCTGCCCGGCACCTCTCTTCCGGATATTGCAAAAAACGGCGTGAAATCAAGGCAATAGAGGCTGCCGGATACTCTTTAAGGCAGATACTCTTCACCCGGTTTGTAACCGGCACCTGACTGCCTGATAAACCGGTTTAGAATTTTATCGCCTGACTCTGCTTCCGGTACTGATAAGCATTGTAAGGGGGAATATCCCGGAGCACAGATTCCTTTTGTATACAATTTTTATGTAAAGGCAAAAAATCAGGTCCTGTATTTATTTTTTACACTTTCGAAAATGAAGTTTATGTTTCTGAAGTGATGGTCAAAATTGAAGACAGACTCTATTTCCTTTTCGGACAGAATGGCTTTTATCTCATCGCTCTCCTTTACAACGGATTTGAAGTCGAGGTCATTTTCGAAGGCATGTAATGCCAGTTTCTGAACGAGTTCATAGGCCTTTTGTCTCAGATATCCTTTTTCGACAATCTTTAGGAGGAGTGATTCTGAGAAATAGAGGCCTTTTGTAATGTCGAGATTCTTTTGCATATTTTCGGGGAGTACTATCATCTTTTCGAATATCTGGGTCGTCCTTCGTATGGTAAAAGATGAGAGAGTAAAGACATCCGAGAGCATAATCCTCTCGACAGACGAGTGCGATATATCCCTTTCGTGCCAGAGCGGGATATTTTCCAGAGCGGCAACTGTGTATGATTTTATAATTCGTGCAAGGCCGCAGACGTTTTCCGAAAGTATCGGATTCTTTTTGTGCGGCATGGCGGAGGAGCCTTTCTGCCCTTTGGTAAAGAATTCAAATACTTCCCTGAGCTCCGTCCTCTGAAGATGCCTTATCTCCGTTGCAAACTTCTCCAGCGAGGCAGCATTAATTGCAAGGCTCAGGATTAGCTCTGCGTGTATATCCCTCGGAATTACCTGCGTCGTTGCAAAGAGAGGTCTGAGGTTTAGTTTGTTCAGCACATAGTTCTCCACATCAGGGTCGACGTTGCCGTAGATTCCAACTGCCCCGGATATTTTACCTACAGCAATGTTTTCTCTGGCCCTTTCGAGTCTGGCAAGATTGCGCATGGTTTCATCGTAGAAGTTTATCAGTTTATGTCCGAAGGTAATAGGTTCGGCGTGTATCCCGTGAGACCGTCCGATCATCGGTGTATACTTAAACTCATCCGCCTTTTGCATCAGAACGTCTGCCAGTTTCCTGAGATCCGATATTATTATCCCGAGCGCCTTTACCATAAGAGAGGAGAGTGCCGTATCCACTACGTCATAGCTCGTAAGCCCGAGGTGTATATATCTGGAGAGGTCGCCCGCCTTCTGTTCAATGAGTGTTAAAAATGCGATGATATCGTGTTTTGTTGTCTTTTCTATCTCGTTTATCTTCTTTACATCCTCATCGGTCAGTCTGCCGATGAGTTCCCTTAACTTTAGTGTCGTTCCGGAAGGTATTTTCCCCGAACGTTCGTATGCCTCGCATACCAGTAATTCAATCTCGAGAAACTCGTTGAATCTTGCCGTCTCTGTAAACAGCGAACTTACTTCCCTGACGTCATAACGTTCTACCATATGTTCCTCCGTAGACAGGTAATAAGCCATTTACATTTTTTGGCAGACAAAGTAAAGCAAAAGTTTAGCCGCTGTTTCAAAGACCTATAACCCCGGCCGGTTCGATTCTGACATTACAGGATACCTCCTTAAATGAGATAACCGAAACAAAGGGCATCTCGTACTCGATGAGCTTTCTTACGAATCTCCGTACTTCGAAATCAGTCATTATGACCAGATGTCCCTCTGAATTCTCCCTTGTGTTTTTCACGGCCTCTATTATTCTGCGGGCGTTTTCGGGACTGATCGAGAGTACGTGTTCTCCGCCGATATCTGATATGGAATCCAGAATGAGCCTGTTGATTTCCTGAGACAGGACATAGACCGGAAGCCGCTGACCGGCGGAGAGATTCTGACATATCTGTCTGGCAAGCGAGACCCTTACGAATTCTGTCAGGAGAATCGGATTCTTTTCGAAGGGGGCATATCTTTCAATGGTCTCGAGGATGTTTTTCATGTTTTTGATTGACACTCCCTCTGACAGGAGATTTTTCAGTATCTCCGAGAGTGTGTTGATGCCTGCTGCCCTGGGAATCGTCTCCCTTATCAGCGCCGGATATCTCTGTGAGAACTCTTCGATTATTTCGGAGGTCTCCTGAATACCGAAAAGCTCCCTGATATTTTTCAGAATGTACGAATAGAGTATCTCCTGCATTACCTGAGCAAGACCCGGATTCTCTGTGCTGCCCTGACCATCGCCTTCTGTGTAATACTTTACATATTCCCCGCTTGCGAGCTCGGCTATTGCGTCCTTTGAATATCTCTTCCGGATAGTATATACGGCATCTTTTCTGAATGTGAGGTTTGCAACCTCTGTACCGTAAATGTTAAGAGAGAAAGATGGTTCTGATGAATCTGAAATTACGACACGGACTCCGGGCATTCTGTAGCCGAGTCTTTCAAGAAATCTCTTTCTGACCGATGCAAGAATATTCCTGATGATGAAATCGGGGGAGCCGATAGAACTGTCGGAGCATAAACCCTCTGAGACTACAAGTGTTACCGGTTCTGCAAAGAGGCTGTTTGTCTCGTTATTCTCAGGAACCGGATTTCCTCTTTCCTGTGCTTTTCTGGTATTCTCAGGTTCCTGATTTGCCTTTTCGTCGGGTGATGCCGAGTTGAGTCTTCTGTATGCAACTGCCAGAGAGGCTCCGATCAAAAAGAAGGGGAGAAACGGGATATGCGGAAGGAGAGAGAAAAGCACGGCGATGACAGATGCAATAAGAATCATCAGCGGTTTGCGTGTAAGATTGATGAATATCTCTTTGCCGAGTCCGGCCTTCTTTATGGTGGAGATTCTGGTAATGATTATTCCGGCGGAGACTGAGATGACAAGAGAAGGAATCTGCGATACAAGACCGTCTCCTATACTGAGTATCGTATATTTTGATACCGCATCTGCAACGCTCAGATTTTTCATTACTGTTCCGGTAAGTATCCCTCCGGCAACATTGATCAGTGATATAAGAATTCCGGCAATAGCATCTCCCTTGACGAATTTCATCGCACCGTCCATTGAACCGAAGAACTGGGATTCTATGGAGAGGTTTGTCCTTCGTCTGATCGCTTCCTCCTGTGTGATGTGTCCGGATCTCAGTTCGGCGTCGATTGACATCTGTTTGCCCGGCATAGCATCGAGAGTAAACCGGGCCGATACCTCGGCAACTCTTTCGGCACCTTTGGTAACAACAATGAGCTGAATAATGGTAATTATGAGAAAAACGACTGCCCCTGCAAAGTAATTCCCTGCTATGACAAAGTTTCCAAAGGCAGCGATTACCCTTCCGGCTTCACCTGTGGTGAGAATTGCGCGTGTGGATGCAACATTTAGAGAGAGTCTGAAGAGTGTCGTGACAAGGAGGATAGAAGGGAATGACGGAAGTTCGACTGCCGAAGAGATATTCAGAGAAATCACCAGAATCAGTATGGTCGCACAGATGTTCATTGATATGAAGAAATCCAGAAGCCACCCCGGCATCGGGATGATTATGCAAATCAGCAGAAGGATAAAAAGTGAGATAAACGTTACATCCGGACCGATTCTGAATCTCATAGTAAACCTCCTTAATAATACGAGATTTTGTTTTATTGCCTCAAGTTGTGTGCCAATTTTAGGTATTATGTATATTGTTGAATAATAAGTTCAGTGAACAATAAATTCAGTATCATTGCAATCCGAACTGAATCCGAACCGGTGCCAGGTATGTTTGTAACTAACTGTTTTTATTGGTTTTATTTGGGTCATCGATTTTTCGGTGCCAGGTAGAAACAGGATTTTTCGGTGCCAGGTAGAAACAGAAATGGAGAAATTTTTCTTGACAAACTCTACTAATATGATTATATTGGTAGAGTATTTTGGAGGCGATATGGTTTTAAGTAAGAAAGCGGAATATGCAATCAGCATAATAATCTATATTCGTTATTCGACCAGATCAGGCGGGTCGGTAACGTCCGGTCAAATATATGATGCAACCGGTATCCCTGCAAAATATTTATCGGTAATTCTCTCCGACCTGCAGAGATCCGGTATATTAAAATCCATAAGGGGATTTAAGGGTGGTTATATTTTGGCAAAGGCTATGAGAGAGATAACCGTCAGGGATATTATTAATGCTACAGCCCGTAAAACGTTCAGGCAGGAGAAAAACCCTGATAACCTCTTTCAGAATTTTTCAAAAAAGATTGCCTCTGAACTGGTAAGTGAGTATGAACAGTTACTTGCGAAAACAGACTTCGAAACACTTTATACGAGGTTTGAAAATTCAATATCACCTATGACACCGATGTTTTATATTTGAAACAAAAGGAGGATATATGAAAGTTTATAACAGTATCGTCGAAACAGTCGGAAATACGCCGCTTGTGAAAATTAACAGGCTCACAGAAGGTCTTAATGTCTCCCTGTTTGCCAAAATCGAGTCCTTCAATCCTGCCCACAGTGTTAAGGACAGGATAGGTCTTGCAATGATTGAGGACGCAGAGGAGAAGGGACTGATTAAGCCCGGATTCACAACACTTATTGAACCTACGAGCGGAAATACCGGGATTGCCCTTGCCTTCGTCTCCGCTGCAAAAGGGTACAGACTCATACTTACAATGCCCGAGACAATGAGCGTCGAGAGAAGAAAGCTCTTAAGACTTCTCGGGGCAGAGATTCTGCTTACTCCGGGACCCGAAGGTATGAGCGGGGCGGTCAGAAAGGCCGAAGAGATTCTCAGAAGTACACCCGGTGGTTTTATGCTGCAGCAGTTCAAAAATCCTTCCAATCCTGAAGTTCACCGTAAGACCACAGCTTTGGAAATCTGGAATGATACAGAGGGGAAAATTGATATTTTCGTGGGTGGTGTCGGTACAGGCGGGACAATTACGGGTGTATCAGAGGCAATAAAGAGACGGAAACAGATTTATTCGGTTGCCGTGGAGCCGGCCGCCTCTCCGGTCCTTTCGGGCGGGAAGCCCGGTCCGCACAAAATACAGGGAATTGGGGCGGGATTTGTTCCGGAGGTCTTGAATAAGGGAATAATCGACGAGATAATTCAGGTCACCAATGAAGATGCAATCAATACAGCACGGGAGATAGCCAGAAAGGAAGGGATAATGGCGGGAATCTCTTCGGGGGCCGCTATGTGGGCCGCACTTCAGGTTGCACAGAGAAAGGAATCCGAAGGTAAGGTAATCGTTGTTCTCCTTCCCGACACCGGTGAAAGATATCTCTCGACGGCGCTGATGGATGGTATCGAATAATGTTTAGATTATTAATACCTGCGAAGAGAAATGATATGTAATTTATGTTTGGAGTGGGTGCTAATTTGTAATTTTTTCTCAAGGAGATAGAGACTGTGGTTTATAAATCTATTCTTGAATCAATTGGTAATACCCCCTTAATAGAGCTAAAGAAGATCTCAGCCGGGATAAAATCCCGAATATTCGTTAAGTGTGAGATGTTCAATCCGGGCGGAAGTGTAAAAGACAGAATCGCTCTCGAAATGTTAGAGTCAGCTGAAAGAAAAGGGATCCTGCAACCCAAAAGCACAATTATTGAAGCAACCGCCGGAAATACAGGAATTGGTCTTGCACTTGTATGTGCAATAAAGGGTTACAGATGTATATTTATCGTCCCCGAAAAGATGAGCACAGAAAAAATAAACATTCTCAGGGCGTATGGAGCAGAAGTCGTTGTTGTACCAAACGAATCACCGGATTCACCGGACAATTATAATAACTACGCCGACAGGCTTGCGAATAATATTCCACATTCCTTTCGCCCTTCACAATTTAAAAACCTTGACAACCCAAACGCCCATTACAAAACGACCGGCAGGGAAATATATTCCGATATGGAGGGGAAAATTGATGTCTTTGTCGCCGGCATTGGAACCGGTGGGACAATTTCTGGGACAGGCTTATATCTCAAAGAGAAAATACCTCATCTCTACATTATTGCTGCTGACCCATCCGGCTCTGTCCTCTCTGGAGATAACCCAAAATCATATAAGGTCGAGGGAATAGGAGAGGATTTTGTGCCAACTACACTAAATGCACAGATAATAAACGAATTTATCAGAGTCACTGACGAAGAATCATTTATAACCGCGAGAAGGCTTGCAAAAGAGGAGGGAATACTGGCAGGAGGTTCTTCCGGCACAGCCCTTGCCGCGGCTCTTAAATACGTTAAAAGGGAAAACAAAGAGGAAAATATCGTTGTTATTCTACCTGACACCGGAAGGAACTATATATCCAGGTTCTATTCCGATGAATGGATGACAGAAAATGGATTTTTAACCAGCAGAGAACCAATCAATGCGGCCTCTATATTAAACGAACTAAATATGATTGGTCCAAACCTAATAACAGTTGAAGCAGAACAGAATATCACCGATGCCATTAATCTAATGAATAAATACGGTATCTCTCAACTACCCGTAACAGAAAAAAAGAAAATCATCGGGAATCTGACAGAAGAGGGGTTACTACACTCTTTCAAAAACAAAAATATTGTCTCTATTGCCAGAGTCAGTGAAGTTATGGGGCCTCCACTACCTCTCTTTGATGAATCTGCCTCGATCGACGACATCAGAAATGTATTGTCAAAATCCTCTAATGCCGTCATTATTCTTAAGAACGGAATACCTTCCAATATCATTACAAAATCTGATCTGATTAATTTTTTACTCAGAAGGAGCATAAAAAATGAAATTTGAAACAAGATCAATTCATATTTCGCAGGAGCCTGACCTTTCAACTGGTGCAATAATACCGCCTGTCCATCTTTCTACTACATTTTATCAGGAGATTCCGGGAAGGCATAAAGGTTTTGAATATTCAAGGACACAGAATCCAACGAGGAGGACACTTGAGGAGGTCCTGGCATCTCTTGAAGATGGCAATTTCGCTCTTGCCTTCTCCTCCGGATGTGCCGCAACTATGGCTGTTCTTAGTATCCTGAAAACGGGAGACGAGATTATTTCCTCATCGGATATTTATGGAGGTACCTACAGAATATTTGAAAAGATACTGCGACAATACGGTATAACAACAAACTATGTGTTTTCTAATGACCCTTATGAAATAAAAGATCTTTTAAATGAAAGGACAAAGATAATATGGATAGAGACACCATCTAACCCTCTGCTAAAATTATACAGCATCAATGATATAGCTTCTATAAAAAGAAGTAACACTATTCTTGTGGTTGATAACACTTTTGCAACCCCATATTTTCAGAGGCCATTAAACCACGGTGCCGATATAGTCGTTCATAGCAGTACAAAATATCTCAATGGTCACAGTGATGTTGTAGGAGGTGCAGTAATAACTAATAATGAAGACATATATCAAAGAATCAAGTTTTATCAGAACGCCGCAGGAGCTATCCCCTCTCCTTTTGACTGTTTCCTTACACTCAGAGGAATAAAAACGCTTTCTATCAGAATGGAGAGACACTTCGAAAATGCTAGAAAAGTGTACAATTATTTAAAAAACAACAGGTTCATAAAGAAAGTTTACTTTCCTGACATAGAAAACGACGAAATCTACAAGAGGCAGATGGCAGGTTTTTGCGGAATGATTAGTTTTGAGTTTGGCAACGACTATGCTCAAACAGAGATGTTTCTGAAATCACTCAAAATTATAAAAAATGCAGAGAGTCTAGGAGGTATCGAATCACTAATTTGTATACCATCTAAAATGACTCACGCATCTCTATCCTATGAAGAAAGAGAAAAAAGGGGAATAACGGACAATCTTTTGAGACTATCAACTGGTATTGAAAATGCCGAAGATATAATCGATGATTTATCAAAGGCAATCAGCCTATCTATGAGGAACAGATTAAACTATGAGATATAATTTTACAGAATGCCTGTCCATACTTTCTAAGGAAGACATAGACCGCGTCTATCAGAGAATATTGGGAAAAAAAGAGTTTAATTTAAGACAAAAATATATAAATCCCCGGACAAGAAATGCCTATCTCCTCTTTGCCAATTCCGTGATTCTTAAAGAGACTCATTACTTCGTCTATCAAAAAATTAATACACTGATCAACCAGCATCACAGATTAAATATACTTGACCTTGGAATTGGTGAAGGACTTATGTGGAAAAGAGTACTTGAAAATATTCATAAACAACCGGATATCACTCTTAAAATCACCGGGATAGATTATTCAGATACAGCCCTGAAACAACTTAAAATAAATCTTTCTCGTTTTAGCTATTGCGGTGTAACCCCGATTAAAGCAAATCTAAGTAAATTAGATGTCAAAACATTACCGGAAAGACCAGATATCGTTTTGTCATCTCTTTCTCTTCATCATTTAAGAATGCGTGATAAATTAAAAATAATTAGTAAAATATATCATCTCAACCCAAAGCTGTTTATAATTATTGAGGTTGACCATAATCTTGAAATGATAAGAGATGCAAGACTCAGAAATATCTCGGCAACCCTTCTATATAAAGATGTCTTCGACACAGTAAGATCTATGACTGACACCAGACATAGAGAACAGATTCTAAACAACTTTTACTATGATGAATATGTGAGTATTTTAAAATCAAGCAGACTGGGACTTGGAGAGAAGTATATCGCCCTTTCTGACTGGAGCAGCATCTTATGTGGTTCGGGTTTCAAAATCAATGACATTAAGATTTCCTTTACGGGAGTAAATAATGTATATAAAATAGGTATTTTAGAGATGAGAAGATGAATCCAATGTAATAGATTGTCATCATAATAACATCCGGAGGTATTTATGAGAAATTTATTTGCTTTTTCTTTGATGTTTTTTCTTTTTGGATTCTCTGCCATACTATTTGCTGATGATTGTAAAGAATCAGAACATCAAAATAATACTGCAGTAAAAAGCGAGAAGAAATCGGAAAAACATCATCAGCTCACAAAACAGGAAGAGAAGAAAAAATCGGAAGAACCATCTATTGGATTCAACAAGAAGCAGGCAGAAAGTACAGAGGCTGTTTGCCCTGTGACAAAGGAAAAATTTAAAATAACAAAAGATACCACTTACTCCGAGTATAAAGGGAAATACTATTATTTCTGCTGCGAGGGCTGCAAACCTCATTTTGATAAAGAGCCCGAAAAATACATCAGATAGAGCGGGTTCCAACTTTTTATATTTTTACCAAAGAGGCCTTGTTGAATATTGTCCTGAATTTCGTCCATTCACCATACGGGTTTTCTGATCTGATATCGGCATTATGAAAATGGAGTTGACTATCATAATTTCAATACCGGCTCTGTAATCAAAGAATAAAAATGCACATTGAAAAGAATTATAAATGCAACTAGTTATAAATATGTTTAGAAAACAGGACTAAAAACCAGAGTGAATGGACTATTCCGCTCTTAACGAGATTCAGTGAGAGAATTTTCTTGTCTGATATATTAAGCTTTGGGGTATTTGTGACGAGGCAATGAATAGATATATATTGCAATAAACATAATTGTATTGACAACCGGTTCGAAAAAATATTTATTATCCGCCAAATCAGGGAGGTTTTTTATGCTCAGAAAAGTTGTTTTGATTTCTTTGTTCTTACTTTTTGCTTCTTCGATACTGAATGCCGGGGAGAAGGATAGCAGAGAGGGAGGTGGAATGGGCTATTTTATGGCAGGCTGGCAGAATATTAATCTTTCGGGATTGAATAAAACACTCGGTTCAAATGATCTGCCCGAATTTTCTGAAAGTCAGTATTCCTTTGGCGGAGGAGGACACGGGATAATGGGGAGTTTCATTCTCGGCGGGGAAGGTCACGGGCTGAATACAGAGAGTAAATCGACCAATTTGTATAAAGTCTCTGTCTCAGGCGGGTACGGACTCTTTGACGTAGGGTATATTCTGTTCAGAAGAGGCGGACTGATTCTCTATCCGATGCTCGGTATAGGAGGAGCCGGAATTAATGTCTCGATCTCGGAAAAAGCAAGTTATGATTTCAATGAAGCCCTTAAAAATCCAAAGAGGGGAATAGAACTCTCAAACGGTGGTTTTATTACATCCTTCTCACTGGGTGCAGATTTTCTTTTGCCGCTTGGCAGGGACGGTGAAGGCACCGGCGGACTTCTGATAGGATTAAGAGGTGGTTTTATCCTTCCGCTCTATAAGGGAGGCAGCTGGGTGTATAATGAACAGGAGATCACCAACGGACCATCTGCGGATATCAGGGGGGTTTTTATCAGACTGGCAATCGGCGGTGGCGGTCTATCTGCCGGAAAGAAGCCAGACCAGACCGATAAAGAATAAAACTCGCGGCTAATCTTGCCTCAGGTTTGCTATAAAGAGTATCCATATTTATTTCCGGGGCGTTTTATATAACTGCATTTTGATTACTTTTAATGCTGGTTTAAGATATTTATAGCTTTTGCAAAATGTGTGTGAATGGTTTTAATTCCGGATTTACTTCTTGAGTGCATAGAATTTCGGGCGTAGCAGGAGTTATCAGTCCGGTGCCGGTTAGACTTTTGTTAAATCTTGTTCATAACTCACTATAAAAAGAGGTCGGACACAGATGCTTAAAGATTTATTTTCTGTATTGAATTGCCACTTTATCTGATATATACTTTTTTGCACAGGAGGATACAGGTTATGAAAAATTATATTATCCTTATTGCTTTATTTGCTCTTCTCTTTTCCTGCTCCGATGAATCTTCTGATTCAAAGGATATAATTGCGGAAGATGTTTATACTGACATTGCCGATGTCTCGGGTTCTGATGTACAGACTGATGCCGGAGGTGATACAGGCTATATTCCGCCACGGGCCTACTATAAGGTCGAGAAGCATTCGACTGTCGTCAAAGATACGCCTTTTTCCGAGGAGTTGGTAAAATTCTATTACAAAACAGATCAGTTGCCGGATGTCAATGCCCTGAAATTCGCATATCTGGATACCCTCTATGTTATGACAAAGAACGGTTTGTTTGCATATAATCAGAATCTGGATATTTTTGAGAATGCCGTCCCCCTGATTGACGGACTTCTTGATATAGGGAAGGTAAAGAACTCTGATTTTCTGATCGGGAGAACGGCCGGTAGTATTGTCCTTTTCAATAAAACAGAAAGAAAAGATATTGATATAAGCGCTCTGGGTGAGGACGTTATTTCTTTATACGGGGTTAATAATCACTACTATTTTGCAACAAATAGTTCCGTCTATGAGATCGGGAGCAATTTTTCGGAGTATTATAAAATTACGGATGTATCAGGAATCAAGAATATCGCTGTAAGTGATCAGCTGCATATATTCATTGGGACGGATAAGGGTGTGTATGAAAATGATGGTATGGCAATGAAGAATTACAACTCCGAAAACGGCGACCTGGGAGATAATCTGGTCTCATCTCTTGCCTTCTGCGATGACAACAGGACTCTGGTTATATCAACATTCTCCGGCTATACTCTTTACAAAGAAGGTAAGTTCGAAAAATTCTATGCAAAGCCTGACGGACTGCCTATGAACAGGACGAACTCCGCAGTATGCAGAGGGAATATGATAGCCCTCGGACACGAGATCGGCGCAACGTTTATTAATCAGCAGGACGGTCATGTCGACTACTATCTCTCGAGAAGATGGATACTCGATGAAAAGGTAAATGATGTAGCATTGGACGATAACGGCAACAGATTTATTGCCACAAAAAGCGGTATCTCGAGAATTTATCTCGTCGAGACAAAACTTGCGGATAAGATCAAATATTTTGAGGAACTGCAGGATAAATATTTCTGGCGTATGGACGGCTTCGTTGCCCCCGACCTCTCTTCGGGCGATGAGTTCGAGATAAAGGACCCGAAGGTCTGGGATTCCGACAATGACGGGCTCTGGACACAGATGCAGGTAGCAGCATGGTGTATGGCCTATGCGGTTACGAAGGACGAATATTATTATCAGAAGGCCCGGAAGGCTATCGAGGTAATGTTTCTGGAAGTGGATATACCGGCCGTGGATTTTGAGAAGGCCGGACTCGGATACGGATTTGTAACCCGTTCTCTTGTAAGGGAAGACGAGGGGGCTGTATATGAGGATAAGAAGAGTCGTCCGAACTGGCATCCTGTTGAATACAACGGGAAGAAGTATTACTGGAAGGATGATACATCATCAGACGAGATAGATGGTCATTTCTTCGGATATTCTTTTTACTACGACCACTGTGCGAAGGATGACAAGGAGCGTGAAGAGGTTGCAAAACGGCTCGGCGGGATTGCTGATTATATTCTGAGAAACGGTTATCAGCTTCTGGATCTGGACGGTCAGAAGACTACGTGGGGGCACTGGCAACCGGATTATATTGGTGTCTCCGTTGACGGAATGGACAGGTGTCTCAAGAAATACCCGCTCGACCTCTGTATGGAATCGGCACACGGCGGAGGCTGGCTCAACGGTACACAGATTCTCGGATTTATGCTCTCCGCATACAGAATTACTGGAGAGCTCAAATTTTACAATGCCTATGAGGAGCTGATAAACAGGTATAAGTACGACAGACTCGTCGAATTTACAGATGAGATCTGGACAGTTACGAATCCCGCTATAGCAAATCACTCCGACCACGAACTGGCTATGCTGGCATATACAACACTTCTGAGATACGAGCACAATCCCGAGAGAAGGGCGAAATGGCTTGCAAACCTGCTGAAATTCTACGAATGGGAGATTCCCGAGAGACAACCGATGTGGGCAGCCGTGGTCGCACTCTACAGTGAAGACGGGGCGAGGGTCGAGGATGCAGTCAGAACAATGCGGGAGATTCCGCGTGACCTCAGAAAGGTACTGTTCGACAACAGCAACCGGCAGGATGCAAAGGATAACGGGATCGACAGATTCAAGAAGCCACAGTGGGACAGGGTATTTCCGTATGATGAAATACGAACTATGTGGTGGAACGGAAATCCTTACTCGAAGGTATCGGGCGGAAGCCCTCAGGGATATGGTGGTCCTATGTTCTATTCCATTGCTTACTGGATGCTGAGATACGCAGGAGTTTTAGAATAATACCCAAATCCCCGGTTGTGATTGTTGTATAACTTTCAGAATCTATTTTTCGCTTTTATTCTCTTTTTCGTGAGATAGGAGTAAAAGGACTATTCCGCCGATAATACAGGCTCCTCCCAGAGAATAGGCGACCGCGGCACCGGTAGTCAAATCCTTGTAATCCTGATTCGCCCTCGCTGCCTCCTCGGGAGTCATATTGTAGTTATTTTTGATGTCGTTGGCATCCAGATGAAACTTCACGCCGAATCCGCCGCTCAGAAGTCCGGCCCCGATGAGGGAATACGCTATCATCTTCTTAATGGTTTTTGACTCTTCTGCCTTCTTCTCCCCGGGCCTGACAGTCTCTTTGGTCAGCATCCTGCTTTCGTCCTTAAGCGATTCATTCTGTTTGGAAACCGGAGCGGATTTATTCCCGTCCTCCTTTGTAACCTTCCCCAAAAGTATTTCATTGATTACAGCCTTGACGTTCTCTATCAGCCTGTTTTCATCTTTTTCTATGACTACGGTCTTTCTCGAGAGTATTTCGACCTTCATTGCATCTATATATTTCAGGGCGAGGACATACTTCTCTCCCATTATTCCGACAGAGCCCTCTATATAATATTCTGCCCCCATTGCCCCAGCTATCTGCATCAGACAACTGCTTTCTGTACAGTTCTTGAGGCTCTTGTTTGTCTCCCAGAAGAGCATCTTGTCGATATCTTTCTGGCCTATTACTTTATACTTTCCCTTGAAAATTCCCGCCACCTCATCCAGAACGATCTCTGTAAGCAGACTGGCGCTCCCGCTCTCAACCCCCTTTTCCGCCTTTATATCGAAGACTATGAGTGTGGGTAACTCTAATCCCGGACCTTTTTCTGCTGTTTCAGACGCTTTGTTTTCTTTGTCTGTGATTTTATTTTCTGCCTTTTTACCGTCATTCAGTTTGTTTTCCTGCGCCTGTAATGAGAATGAAAAAAACATGCAAAAAACACAGAAAAAGCAGAAAGGAAAAACAGCCTTCTTCATAATGCTCTCCGTCTGCGAAATATTTCTACAGGAAAAATCAGTTTTGTCAAAAATTTAATATTGCCGGTTTATATACAATATGTTGCCGGTTGCATAAACTAAAGGATAATTTTGCAAAATTTTAAGGAAGTCTTTTGACGGATGAAAAAATGCGTAATCTAATTTATTCTTGACTATTGCTCTATAAAATATAACTTGATTGATATGGAAAGGAGAGCAGGGAGACTGAAAAGAGGTAAACTGATATGGGTTTTCTGTGTTGCCTTATTATTTTTGCTGCTCTTATTCGTTCGTTCTTTACTGACTTTCCCGGATTATAATAAATTCAGGTACGGATATTTCAGGCTTTCGGACGGGGTCGTTCTGGACAGAAATCTCTATCCCCTCTCATTTGTAAGGACAGATTTTAATCTCAGAAGAGCAGGTTATGTAAGACTGCGGGAAGTAAACAGCCGTTTTCTGAATCTTCTGATTAGGTCCGAGGATAAGAGATTTTATTCTCACGGCGGTATTGATGTTGTATCCGTCATTTCCTCATTAAGGGATTTTGTTCTGAGGGGAAGGATGCGCGGGGCAAGCACTATCAATATGCAGTTTGTGAGAAATTATTACGGACTTGGTCAGGAGAATGTCGTACTGAGAAAGATAAAGGAGATTTATTACGCTGTTATAATTGATTTGAGATGGAGTAAGAGTGAAATCCTCGAGGCTTATATCAATACCGTTCCTGTAAAAGGGGAGATTTCGGGTATATACACAGCTGCATGGGGACTTTTCGGTAAATCACCTGAATATCTGACCGAGACCGAGTCACTGATTTTACTCTCACTCATTAAGAGACCTTCGGTGAGCCGGGAAGAGCTGGTAAAGGCAGCCCTTAGAAACAACGGCAATTTAGGATTGAACATCTCTGAAAACGAGATTGAAAAAATAATATCGAAACTCCCCGAAAGATATTATATCCCGAAACCGGCAGATTATCTCCCTGTCCTTTCAGAAAGGCTGCTCAGAAACCACAAATCTCCGGTTGTAACGACGATCGATAAAGAGATTCAGAAAACAGCACTTGAGATTACGAGGTCATTCGTATCTGTACTCAAGGGAAA
This sequence comes from Bdellovibrio sp., assembly GCA_020725805.1. Taxonomy (GTDB): domain Bacteria; phylum Myxococcota; class SpSt-1050; order SpSt-1050; family SpSt-1050; genus SpSt-1050. Next base: position 38,560 of record DYEF01000023.1, on the reverse strand, counting down.
GAATCTGAATGATGCGGCGCTGCTCGTTGCCGAAAACAGGACTGGAGAGATACTGGCATATATCCCGAATTCCTTCGAACTCTCGTCCGGAAAGTATGTAGACGGTGTAAAGGCAAAAAGACAGGCGGGTTCTACCTTAAAGCCGTTTTTATATGAGTATCTCCTTGAACAGAGACTTCTGACTGCGGCGAGCATTATCGAGGATTTTCCGCTCTTTATCGGAAAGAAGGGGGTTGTCTATTCCCCTCAGAATTATGACAGGACGTACAAGGGATATGTATCTGTCAGGACCGCACTTGCCTCATCACTTAACATCCCCGCAGTAAAGAGCATTATGATTGCGGGTGTCGAAAATTATACCGGACATCTGAAGGGTCTCGGTTTTCAGCCTGAAAAGTCCGATGAGATAGAAGACTATTACGGAGAATCGCTTGCCCTTGGCAGTCTGGATGTCTCACTCTTCGAACTCGTGAGGGCGTATATGATTCTTGCAAACGGAGGATTATATAAGAATCTGAGAATTTCAAAGAAGGAAATGGCGGAGGAAAAGAGGGTCTTGGATGAAAAGGCCGTTTATATTATCCAGAGCATTCTCTCTGACAGGGATGCACGTTCACTCACCTTCGATCTTGAGAACACGCTCTCTACCCCTTTTTATTCGGCAGTAAAGACAGGGACGAGCAAGGATATGAGGGATAACTGGTGTGTAGGATTCTCGTCTGAATATACCGTCGGGGTCTGGACAGGAAATTTTTCGGGGGAGCCTATGCATAATGTCTCGGGTTCGCACGGGGCTTCGCAGATCTGGTTCGCACTGATGAAGGAATTACACAAAAAGACCGGCTCAAAGCCGCCTCTGACTCCTTACGGAGTGATTAAAAAACGGATAGTTTTCAAACCGGCGTATGAACCTGTAAGAGATGAATATTTTATAGAAGGGACAGAGCCGTCAGGAGATGAAATACCTGTAGATACCGGGAATATCCCGAGGATTATCTATCCTCCCGACGGCACAGTTATTGCGCTGGATCCGGCTATACCGGTTTCACAGCAACTGCTTTATGTCTATACGAATTGCAGAGACTGTATTTTGCTGAGTAACAGCAGAAAGGTCGAAAGTCACGACACCGTCTATATGCTCGGTATCGAGAAGGGCCGGCATACACTCGAACTGATCGATGCGTCAGGGCATATACTTGACAGTTCGAATTATGAAGTAAGATAGGAGTATTTTATGAAGAGGTTTTTTTTCCTTCTGGTCTTCTTTTCGTTTTCATCAGGACTCTTTGCCTTCAATGCGGATTTCTTCCCGAAGAAGAGGGCGAGAAGTGCCTCCGAGATAAGAATAAAGTTTTCAAAACAGGTTGCCCCGGTCGGAGACCCTTCATTCAGATACAATCCAGTCCTGTCGGTAAGTTGTATAAAGGAAGAACCGAAGGGAGTCTGGGAGGACCCGTATCTTTATGTGATAAAGTTCGAAAAACCGCTTAAGGCGGGAATTATGTGTAAGGTAAAGTTAAGAGATGATATCAAATCCATAGACGGCGGAATATATAGCGGGGAGAGAGAGTTCGAATTCGATTCGGACGCAGTAACGGTAAACAGGATAATTCCCGGTACATATCAGCAGATCAGCAATGAACAGATATTCCTCTTCTCATTCAACGGCGATGTGGATATCAGAAAGAACATTAATAAGATATTTTTCAAAAGAAGCCATACATCGGAGATCACGGAAGCAGTTCTGATAGATCAGGCAGATACGGAGCGTGTAGTCAGTAATCTCTATCCTTACCTGAAGAAGGAGAAAATATTCGGGATTAAGCCGAAAGTGAGGTTTGCCGATAAGGAGCGGATAATACTCGTCTTCAAGAATATCGAATCGGAGGGGAAGGTCGTATCGGGTTTTGAGGAGAAATACGCCTATACTGTAATGGACGGATTCAGGATAGAACTCGGTTGCGAAAGGGAGAAGGCCGAGCGGGGGTGTATCCCTCTTTCGAATATCGAGGTAAACTTCTCCGAACCTGTAAACAGGGAATATGCAACACGGATATATTTGTCGGACGAGAGTGGCAACAGGATATTGCCTGAAAAGACAGATGAGCATCAGGAGATCGTAAACTCCGTGAGATTTCTGGGCCCGTTCAGGCCGGAGCATTCGTATACCCTGCATATTCCTCAGGACATAAAGGATATCTATGACAGGACGCCGGTAAACAGCGGCAAATTCCCTCTGGTTTTCAGGACCGACAGGATGCCTCCGCTTGCAAAGTTTGCAGCCGATTTCGGCATTGTGGAGATGATAGACGGCGAAGGCGTACTTCCGGTTACTGTCAGGGGGCTCGGGAAAGAGCACAGAATAAGGAGTTTTGCACTCGAAGGCGGAATGCCCGAAAGACGGCAAGTGCAGAAGAAAGGATTTTTTGCAAGAATATGGGAGTTTATCAGATCCCTTTTTACAAGAACAAAGAAGCCGGACGGGACAGTCGGCGGGGATAAAAAATATCTTGCAACGGATATAAAGATCAGGAATCTCAGGCTCTCCGATTTTTCGGCCGATAAGATATTCGGGTTTATAAACAGCATAAGGTATCAGAATCTTTCGAAAGGCGTATTCGATGATGAGAAGTATCCTTACGAGGTGAGCAGACTGCCGGATATGGCGGATTCCGGGGAGGCAACAGTCGTTGGTATCCCAATGAAGAATTACGGATTGTATTTCTTTGAACTCGAGAGCAGTGTTCTGGGTGATTATATCGTCTCAGACGAGGAGAAGAAGAAAGGTCAGAGAAAGGCATATATCCGTTCGGTTGCGCTCGTTACGGATATGGCAGTAACATTTAAGAAAGGACCTGTCAGTTCGCTTGTCTTTGTGACGAGACTGTCTGATGCCTCTCCCGTAGGAGGTGCCTACATAAATGCCTATGACTGCAAGGGGAACGAATACTTCTCGGGAACGACCGATACAAACGGGATTCTGTATGTGGAAAAATACCTTCCGGATGATTATATTCTACCCCGCTGTGCTTCTGACTACGGGTCTGACGGTTTTTATGAGTCGTATTACAGGTTCTTGGGAGAAGGTCTGACAGTAATAGCCAGATACAAGAATGACTTTTCACTCGTGAATTCGAAATGGGACAAAGGAATTGAGCCATACAGATACAATATCTATTCGGAATTTTATCAGTCAGATACTCTTGTCCATTCTGTCTTTAGCCGTAATCTTCTGAGGTCAGGTGAGACGGTTCATATAAAGGGGTATTTCAGAAAGAAGGCATTAAAGGATATCCGTTTTGCCCATAAGGAGGAAATGCCACGAAAGATCCGCATTGAACATACAGGTACCGATAAGGTCTGGGAGTATGATATCACATGGGGTGAAAACGGAAATTCACTCTTTAAGTGGGAAATCCCGAAAGATGCACATACGGGGCATTACAGGGTTTCATACTTCGACTGTCCGCTGGATAATACATCTTCCAAATGCAATTATCAGACAGGGAGCTTTCTGGTCGAAGAGTTCAAGGTTCCGCTTATCAAAGGGGATTTGCTGGTCGATAGCAGGAATCCGGAGAAAATAATCGTTGAAGGGATATTCAGCTACCTTATGGGTGCACCGGCAAACGACCTTGCGGTAACTCTGCGATACAGATTCTCGGACGACTTCTTCTTCTCTGATTCGAAGTACAGCGGTTATCATTTTCTGGGAGGAAGGGTGAGAGCGGGAATCAGTAAATACGGAAGGGATTATGACGAGGAGGGCAGTGAGGGTGACGGCGAGATGATTGAGGGCGAGGAGTATAAGGAAAAGACGGCCGGACTCTCGGAGCAGGTCTGTCTCAAAACAGATGAATACGGAAGATTCAAAACCGAACTCAAAGTAAAGAAATCAAAGGACGGAAGGCCAGTAATCCTTCAGTTAGAGGCGGGATATACTGACCCAAACGGTTATTTCAATACAATAGAGAAACGCAGCACCATCTATACCTCTTCCTTACTTGCCGGTATAAAGGCATCAGTTGACAGCAAAAACAGATTATTCATTGCGAATGCTGTAGTCCTGGATACCGAAAAGAGACCGGTTAAGGGAGAGAAGGTTACAATAAATCTGTATCAGACCATCAGTTATGTCCACAGAAAGAAGATTTTAGGAGGGTATTACTCGTATGAACATATAAACGAGGTAAAACCGCTCGGTGAACTCTGCACTGCCACGACGGACGAGGAGGGCAGAGTGATATGCAGCAAAAAGATTGAAAAAGGCGGTCAGTATTCAGCCGAGGTGATTGCGGGTGACAGCAGGAGGAATCTGGCGGTCTCTTATTCCTCGGTCTATTCGTATGACTATGAGAGCGATTACTGGTTTGATTATGCCTCGGATTCGGACAGGATTGACGTCTTCCCCGATAAGACTGAGTATAAAACAGGCGAGACACTTAAACTCAGGGTTGTAACGCCGTTTGAAAATGCAACCGCACTTGTAACGGTCGAGCGGGAATCAGTACTGGATTACTTTGTAACAGAACTTTCAGGCAAAAAGCCGGTTATAGAACTGAGGGTAAAGCCCGAATACTCTCCGAATGCCTATATATCTGTTGTCCTGATAAGAGGCAGAGTCGCCTCTCCTCCTCCCACTTTCCTTGTTGACCTTGCGAAGCCTTCTCTGAAGATGGGAATGACGGAAATAAGTGTTGATAAGGATAAATACAGGCTTGGTGTGGATATAAAGACAGAGAAGAAGAGGTATAAGATCAGGGAGAAGGTAAAGGGGAGCGTCGAGATAAAAGGTGCTGATGGTGATGATGCAGATGTAACTCTTGTAGTGATTGATGAGGGGTTGCTGACACTTCTTGAAAATCCGACATACAACCTGCTGGATAATATGATAAAGAAGGGCGGGCTCGGGGTCAATACTTCCACGGGGCTGATTCAGGTAATCGGTAAGAGGCATTTCGGCAGAAAGGCACTTCCGTCAGGGGGAGGCGGAGGCAGGATTGTTACAAGGGAGTTGTTTGATACGTTGATTTACTTTGATGAATCCCTTAAGGTAAAGAACAACAGGGCGGATTTTGAGTTTTTTTTAAATGATTCGATTACTTCGTTCAGAATCATCGCCGTTGCCTCGACTCAGAAGAGATTCGGTACCGGATATGCCGGCATAGAGAGCACGAAGGAGCTCTTTATAAATTCATCTTTACCGTATTTTGCAAGAGAGGGTGACAGCTATGATGCGGAATTTGTAATCAAGAACGTCTCCCAGAAGAGTTTTGGCCTGCAGGTTACGGGAGAGGTCAGCTTCTTCAGCGGGAACAGACTGGTCAGAAAGGATCTGCTTGGACCAGAGAATGTAATGATTAAGGCCGGCGACAACCGCAGGGTATCGTTCCCCGTCAAGATTCCGGATATTGCAGATGAAGGTAAATACAGAATAGATATACTCTCGGACGGTAAAATAATTGACAGTATCAGTGTCGGTCAGAAGATAGTGGAGGCTGACTTGTCGAGGGTTGTACAGTCCATATTCAAAAGATTATCCGGGAGTTCATCCGAGAGTTACAGGGGATTTGTTGAAAAGGATATTCAGAAGAGGATAAATATTTCTTTTCTCAGGGACCTGAGTGAGACGGGGAGACAACTTGTGAACTACAGTGGTTTTGCCCTCGCATGTCTGGAGCAGAAGATATCTTATGCCGTGGTCGCAGACGACAAGGAGTTTTTCGGCAAGCTCTTAAATGAGATAAACCTCTATCTGGATGATAACGGATTTCTCAAATATTTTCCGTCATCACAGGAAGGTTCACCTATGCTTACAGCCTACGTGCTGGATATAACGAATCTGAACGGATTCGAACTCCCATATCATATAATTCAGAGGACGACAGATGCCCTGATGAATTTTGTGATTGGTAAGATCTACAGGAAAAATGTATATATTCAGACTACCCAGAATCTCGAAAGACTCTATGCGCTCTTTGTGTTGAGTAAATATGATAAGACAAGGTCATCAGAATTATTAAATGCTATTAAACCGGAGGTATCTCTGCTCTCACTTTCTTCGATTATCGATGTTGCCGGTGTTGCCGGAAAAAACAAGGAACTGGAGAATGCAATATTTTCGTTCTTTACGGAGAAGAGCGGGGCATACTTTTTGAAATCAGACGATAGAAACAGATACTGGTGGCTTATGCGCTCCGAGGACGAGGCATTTGCCAGAACCCTGATTTATCTGCTGAGAACAGATGCAGATGAGACTAAGCTCGGCAAGATGGCAAACGGACTCATAAACCGGTTCGAGAAGGGCGGTTATCTCTACAATACGACGGCGAATGCATATGCCGCTGTGGCATTAAGGCTCTTTGCAAAGAGATTCAAAACGAATTTTGAGAAAAGCTCCCTTATGGTAAGTTTGGGATGTAATTACTTTACGGAGAACGTTGACGATACTTTTAAGACAAAGTCATTTCTCTTTGATATAACGAAAGACGGGAAAATCATAGGTGGAGAGACGGCTGCAGGCTGCAAAGAGGGGAAACCGGAAAAACTTGTCTGTGAGGATAATAAGAATAGTTACTGGGTAAAGACTCTGTTTATTGAGAAATCACCACTGACTCAGCCTGTCTTCAAGGGATTTAAGATAAAAAAGGAGTATCTGGATGAAAAGGGCCTTATAAAAAAGGAGTTCAGGCAATCAGACCTTGTAAAAGTAAGAATTACTTATGAACCGGATTCACATTATAGTAATATAGTGCTCATTGACCCGCTTATTACAGGCTCTCAGGTTATGGGAAGGATAAAGAAGGATGCCGCTGATTCAGCGGATTATTTCTGGGAATATACCTACTCGGATGTGAGAGACGGCTATATTAGAACCTATTATGAGTATGTCTATTCGGATAAGATTGTATTTGAATATTCAGTAAGGCTGAATACAAAGGGTAAATTCAGACTCCCTCCCACGCGGGTAGAACTGATGTATATGCCTGATATCTACGGAGAGATTCCGAATGAGGAGATTTCGGTTCACTGATCAGTCTTCGAAGAATCTGTTGAGCCCCTTCAGAATCTCTTTCAGCCTCTGAATCTCTGATTTGATTTCGGGTCCTGAAAAGCGCTGTGAAGATGTTTCGAAATCCGTATTGTATACTATTACTGTTCCGTCGAGACCAATTGTAAAAATCCTGTTTTCAAGCACATCAATATTGACTATCGGTTCAGTATGTCCGGCCAGATAGGAGACTATTTTTTTCGTCAGGATATTATAGACAGCAAAGAAATTCTTCTCTTCGAACTGAAGGACGGCATAGACGCTTTTGGGTAAATGGATGACCCTCTCAATCTTGTAGGGAACCTGTATTCTGTAATTCGAAACCAGTCCGTTTCTGCTTATTGTATATATCGTGTTTTGTGCATCAAGGACAAGGGGGTTCTCGGATGTTATCAGCTCTCTCATCTGATTCTTCGTCTTTATCAGTATCTTTTCGGGATTCTCTGTCATCAGTTCTTTCTGGGCAAGAATATATAACCTTTCACCTGCTGCATTGAACTCGGCACGTAAGAAGTACGCAGACAGGGAATCCGGCAGGAAGTTAAAACCGAGTACGTTTCTTTCCCTGATGAGGGTATCGGATATTTCACCTCCCGATTTTTTCAGAAGATAGAAAGTATCTTCTGTATCCGTGATACCTATGTATTCGTTGTTGTTGCTTATTCTGAGGGATTGAATCTTTAAAGCTTCGGCAAATATCTTCTTATATACCGTTTTGGCCGGATTTGCATAATAGACTTCCCTGTCAGGGGTGTTGATGATAATTGTATCTCTGTCGACTATATAGAAGTTACCGTGCTCGATAGCCTTTGGCAATTTGTAAGCGGTCTCTGATTCAACCCTGTCAGGCAGCAGGGTATAAAAGTTCATCGACCTGTCTGTTGCAAAGCAGCTCTGTATGTGTTTCAGACATCTCATACCAGCTAACTGATCTGCCAAAGTATATTTGTACTGAACCTTAAATGGTTTTGAAAGCAGGCTTGCCGGTTTGAAGATAAAGATATTCCCTCTGTCGTCAGATACAATTATGTGTTTTGTGTCAGAAGTCAGTACAATGTCGGTTATCCTGAACCTGAAACCCTGAACAATATTAATGTTCTTCTGCAGGTCATATATCTTCAGGTCGCAGAATCTGCATTTTTCGCCGTCGTATGCCCCTCCTCCGGTGATTATGCTGCCGGCACCTGCCGTAATAATATTGTGGTTGTATGATTTGATAGAGATAATTGCCGGTTCGGAAGAGATACTGAGTGAGAATAACTTACCCTCCTCAGTGAGGGCAAAAACAGGAAAGTCTTTCGCTACAGAAAGGTTTAAGACCGGAGTCCCGAGTGTAAATCTCTTAATCTCCTTTTTGCTGAATATGTCCCAGACTATAATGTTGCCGTCGTAAGAGGATGATATTAGATACTTTCCGGAATCAAGTATTGAAAGATTACTTACGGATTTCGTATGTCCTGTTAGATTATCGATAAATTTGTATGCCCCGGTAGAGTATATCCTGATTGAGCAATCGGCCACTTGTCTCTGTTCTGAAGATATGTTTCCGGCAGCGGCGAAGAGATATTTCCCTCCTTCTGAAAAAACAAGCGACTTTACCGGAGTTGAAAAATCCTTGATTACCTTGACGAGCGAGAAGGGGTGAAGATTGAATATCCTGATATTTCCGTCCGAAAAACCTGCTGCAAGTTTATCTCCCTCTGAGGAAAAGATTATTTTCGAGACAGCTGACGGAAATGACGCCTTTCCGGTTGTCTTTAATGTCGCCAGTTCATATAAAAAGACTGTCCCGTCATCGGTGCCGGTGGCAAGGAATCTCGAATCATCCGATACCGAGATTGATGTTATACTCTTCTCTTTTATGGTGGTGGCACCAATAAGCGACGATGCTATCTGATTATTCTGAATACTGGTCAGCGGATTCGGTCCCATCTTGATATCCGATGCGAGTGCTGCATAGTATGCGGCGGAGAGAAAGTCATTTTTTTCAATATTATTCAGCGCCTTTTCTGTATATAGTCTGAAAATATTCTCATATCTGATGTTGTTTGTCCGATAGAGCAGAAAGGTTGCGAGAGCCAGAATTGTGAGGACCGTAAGAACGAATAACAGCGACCTTTTTCCCCTTCTAAATATATAGCGCAGGTAGGCGAAGACCGAATATCTGTGTCCGCTCACCTTTCGACCCGCTATATATGCCTCGACGTCGTCGATGAGGTCAACGACAGACTGATATCTCCTGTTCTTGTCAGCCGACAGTGCCTTTTCGGCTATTGCGGCGAGTTCGTCGGGAGATTCCGGCTCTTCCTCCTTTACCGGTACGAGTTTTTTTTCTCCGCGCGAATATGCCCTGACTGCCTTGACTATTTCCAAAGGAGAATCTCCGTCGAAAGGAGGGAATCCTGTCAGAATTTCATAGAGGACGGCACCGAGGGAGTATATGTCGCTCTTTTCGTCGATATTGTTTACATCTCCCCACGCCTGTTCGGGCGGCATATACTGCGGCGTTCCCATTACCTCTCCGGCTACCGTCTTTCCTGCCGCAGCATCCATCAGCAATCTCATCTGGTTGGCAAATTTTTCGTTCTCTGTGTCGGTAGTCCCTTTTATCTTCGCCAGCCCCCAGTCAAGTACGACTGTCTCTCCGAACTCCCCGATCATAACGTTGTGTGGTTTGATATCCCTGTGAATGACTCCTTTTGAGTGTGCGTATGCGATGGCATTGCAGAGATTGAGGAAGTGACTCAGGAATTTGAGTCTTTCATTGAGACTGCTTGAGCTCCTGATTATATCCGAGAGCGTCCTGCCCTTTACGTATTTCATTGTGTAGTAGATGGAGTTGTCCGGTTTTCTCCCTATCTCATAGACGGGGACAACGGACGGATGTTCCAGCTGGGCGGTCAGTCTCGCCTCTCTTAAGAATCTTGCCTCGTCGGGACTGATTACCGAATCTGAGGAGACCTGATGATTGATATCCGGAAGAAGCTCCTTTACTGCAATATTTCTTCCTGTATGCCGGTCATATACGAGTAATACCTTTCCGATTCCTCCGGCTCCTATCTCCTTTATCTGTGAATATCTCTCCGGTGATTCCTCCGTCACCGTATGGATATCGGTCATTGTCTCGTCGTCTACTATTCTGGGGTATGAAGGTCTGAGCTCTCCGGTATGGCTTATGCTGATGGAATCACCGAAGGCTTCTCTGACAAGTTTGCGGTATATCTTCTGCGAAAGTATTTTTTTATAATTGCCGTTGTGTACAGAGGCGGAGAGGTCCACAGCCTGCTCTATTGTCTTGATTTTTTCGGGCGGAATCGATGCCCTTCTGATAAGCTCTGCACGGATTGAGCCTATCTTCTTCTCCGAAAGCTCTTTACCGATATTTTTCAGCAATTCGGGAGTCGCGAGCCCCATCTGAAGAGCTGTTATGCAAAAAAGTATCTCCCTTTCCATCGAGATCTACCTTCTGGATTGATTGTTCATCTCTTTCATAGACGCCGATTCTATCTGATATCCCTCTTTTTTCAACTGAAAAGACTCCGGTTGCGGCTATATAGACTTCTGTGTCATAAGCTCTCCCGGCAAGGACATAAATCTGGACTTGACAGTTTGCCTGTGATAAAAGGAGTTCAGATGCAGATTGTTTCAGGGAGGATTTATGAAGTATGTATTAGGTATTTTTATTGCGGTATCTCTTTTTGTAAGTGAGATTTATGCCGACCAGATGAACTGCAAGGTTGAGAATGGTCAGGTGATAGTTAACGAAAAGGAGAGCGAACTTTTCAGGATAGAATCGTCCGAAGTGTTTGATTGTATCATCGCAGACCAGTACCTGATGGTAGCAAGGGGGTCGGAGGGCATTGAGGTATACAGATTGAATAAAGAGAAGAAGCCCGAAAAACTGCAGAACATACAGACCTATGGTGAGGTGGTCAGGTTCAAAACGGATGGTCAGCAGATATATGCCGTACTGGCCACATATTCCCAGATTCCTCTGGTCCTTAAACCGGACGGCAAGGTCTCGGTCACCTCATTCTCAAATGAACTTCTGAACAAGAAGACTGCAGGCTCTGTCGCTGGAGTTACTCAGCAGAAGCCGGATTTGAAGGAGCAGAAAAGGCCGGAAGGGAAGGTAATCGAAGTGACACCGGGATATGCAATAATCAATCTCGGCTCAAAGGACGGGATAGAAAAGAATATGAAGTTCGAGATACTCTCATCTGAACTCAAAAAGACATATAATCTCAGGACAAAGAGTTATGAGATGATGCCGTCTTTAGAGCAGACCGCAGTCTCACCGGTTGTTCAGGTATCCGAGGACAGATGTATGATAAGAATAGGAAGAGGGAACAGGGCTTATGTGGGAGATGTCGCCCTGCTAACCGAAAAGCCTCTCTCCGAAAGTCTGTATGCCCCGTCATACGAAAAGGATTTGCAGAGGATTTACGGAAGAGTTGCTCCGTTTATCGGTGTCGAGACCCTGACCGTCGGTACTCTGATTAGTCTTATGTATGACTATACATTCTCTTTTCCGCTCAAGCTCGAGGCCGGAATAAGTAATGCGGGAATTTTATTTTCAACGGATAATACGAGCCCTTTCCAGATTGACATAATCCCCTCTTATAATACAGACCTCTTCGAGGTCGGACTCGGCACGGGATACAGTTATTCGGGACACGATCTGCAGAGAAACTTTCTCTTTATGCAGAAGGTCAGACTTGGTGCGATAGACGGACTGAGTTTTACTATGCGAAACTCATTCATCTATCAGGAGAAGCACAGCAGCTGGAGTTTTGTCGGTGCAGATGTGGCAGCAGGAGGAGTTAATAAGGAGGGTGACCCCTGTGATTCAGGAAAAGAGGCGGAATATGAATTTGCATGGAACAGTCTTGATATAGAAATATCCGCTCCCGTCTCCAAAAGCGTGAACCTTTTTTCGCACTGGGCATATTCACAGGCCGGATGGTTTATGGGTGAGATAGGGATAAAGAATTTCGTGAGGGGTAACGGAGGAGACGGGACATTGATTATTCCTGTCTCTATAGGTGGTGCGGCGGTCTTTGATTACAAAAAGAGAAAGAGTCACTCACTTGTCTGCAATCCCGAGACAAATAAGATGGAGTATGAAAAAGAATGGGATGAAGAGGGCTTCGGTGGTCCAATCGTCTCGATAGGGATAGATTACCGGTGGAAGTGATGGTATAGTCCACAGAAGAAGTCCAAGGTCTACAGTCCACAGACAGGATAGTGCTGAAGGGCTGAAGGCGAGAGAGCTGAAGTTCAATATGGGTTTACAGCCAATAGTCAGTCGGCATTCAGTTTACCTTTCTTAGAAGGTATCCTTTGAGGTAATGGGATTCAGGGAAGCCGAGAAGCTCTCTGTGGTCGGGGGACTGGCTAAGACTCGTCTCTATAATAAATTCGGCTTTTGCATCTTTTGCGGCATCCCGCAGCATATTCAGAAATTCTTCGTTGCTCATATAATAAGAGCAGGAGAATGTTGCCAGTATCCCGTCTCTCTTCAGTATCTTCATCGCCCTCAGATTTATTTCCTTATATCCCGAATATCCGCTTCTAAGGTCCTTCTTGCTCTTGATGAATCCGGGAGGGTCGAGGATTATTGTGTCGAAAGATTCATTCTGTTTGTCCAGTGTCCTCAGAAAATCAAAGACATTTATTTCTTTTACAGAGAAATTCTTCTTCTGGTTGAGCTTGAGATTTATTTCGGCTATTCTGAGTGCCTCTCTTGATGAGTCTGCGATAATGAGTTCACTGTAATTCCTGATATTGCATCCAAACCAGCCGTGATAGCAGAACAGATCAAGTACTCTTCCGCTTCCTCTCTGTCCGAGGATGAATCTGTTGATTTTCTGGTCTAAAAATTCGGATGTCTTCTGTGAGTTTATGAGGTCTGCATAGAAGACAAGATGATTTTCGGTGCAGAAGAGATTATCCCTTTTGGTACCGTAGACGGTCTGAAGAATCTTCGGAAGTTTCTCGATATCCCTCGTGCCGGAGTCGTTCTTTTCGAATACCTGCACGGGATTCAGTGTGTTTACGATCTTTTGTATAACGATATCCTTCAGATTCTCCATCGGGCGGGTGAGTATCTGAAATACAATGGTGTCAGAGTATTTGTCGATTATCAGACCCGGCAGGTTGTCTGCCTCAGAATGGATTATTCTCATACAGTCGCCCGTGAGATTCAGTGATTTACGGTATCTTATCGCAGAATCAAGCGAGTTTTCGATATGTTTTGCTACATCTGTTATCTCGTCTGTACTCATCAACCTCAATGCAATCTGTGAATCTCTTGAGTAAAGGGCGGTTCCGAGAAGATGCCTCTTTTTGTCGAATATAAGTACGATATCCGAATTGTCCGATTTGTCTTCTGCGATGTCAGAGCGGAATACCCATTTGTGTCCGGAGATGATTCTCTCCCTACCTTTGTCTGAAACAATTATCCTATTCGTTTTCTGCATATATCTCCTCGAATAATCCTAAAATCTCTCTGAAATCCTGCGGCGGCTCGGCAGAGAATACCATCCATTTCTGTTGTCTTGGATGTGTAAATTCGACCCTGTAAGAGTGCAGCAGAGGGTGATTCAGCGATTTTATCTTTTCCTTCAGTACCTCATTTTCGAAACTCCCGGTTCTCCTTCTTGAATAGAAATCATCTCCGATAATCGGGCATCCCATCTCCGAAAAATGAACTCTTATCTGGTGTGTACGGCCTGTTATAAGCTGTGCCTCTATGTAGGAGGCAATCCTGCCGAATCTCTTTAGTGTTCTGTAGACCGTTATTGCCTTTTTACCTTCTCTGACTTTAGTTGTAAACTTTTTCCTGTTATTTTTGTCTCTGCCGTAGAGTGTCTCGATTGTCCCCGAGAGCTGGCGCGGGACCGAATGTGTAATGAGTCTGTAGAACTTTTTTATTGTGTGCCGCTCGAACATCTTTGCAAGTTTTGAGTGAATGTAATCGTTCTTTGCTACCAGCATCAGCCCGCTCGTCCCCTTGTCGAGTCTGTGAACGATGCCGGGTTTTATATCTCCTCCGAGCCTTGACAGGGAGCTGACCCTGAAGAGGAGGGCGTTTACGAGAGTATTGTCCTTGTGCCCGCACGCGGGGTGTACGACGAGGTCAGACGGTTTGTTGATGATAAGTATATCTTCATCCTCGTAGATAATTTCGAACGGGATGTCCTGTGGAGTCAGTTCTGTCTGCACCGGGTCCGGGATATTGATTGTAATTGTGTCGCCGGTCCTGATTCTTTTAGAGGGCTCTGTTATATTGCCGTTTAGGAGTATATGTCCGCTTCTGATGAGTTCGATTATTTTCTGGCGTGAAAGTCTGTCTGTCTTTGATGATATGAACTTGTCTATTCTTTCTTCGTCTTTGTCGGATTGTATTATTAGTTTCTCTGGCATTTACCAGATCTTGGATCTCACGTGGGCCTTGGACTTTAGGATTACATCCACAAGTGCCCTGTCGAACAGATTGGCATTGGGGTCTATTTCGGGTTTGATTCTCTGCTTGTATAGTTTTCTGCCTTCTTCGAATATTGCGGCCATCGATTCGAAGAGATTATCCTTGATTATTCCTTCGACAATCTTGTTTTCGTGATAGATTGCTATGTCCGAGGCAATTGCCTTGGCAAGTCTGATTGCCTGTTCTACGTTGTCGATAAGGGGCATAATAACTCCAAACTTCAGAAGTAATTATAATATGATATTGTATGTTGTCAAATTTAATTTGCCCCGGTTGCTTGTCCGGGATGCGGTCTTCTGCAAGAGACTCATACCGGCTCGAAGTGTGCCGTGAAGTGCCTAAGGTGCGGTGCCTCGTAGGTAATTCTGTATCCCCTGATCTCTTCTGCCCTCTCTTTCAGACTCCCTGCCACGTCTGCAATGTAGTCCATATGGCTCATCGTATAGACTCTTCTCGGAATTGCGAGCCTGACAAGCTCTAGGGGAGCGGGTTTGAATCTGCCGGACTCCTCTTTCTTCCCGAACATTACAGAACCTATCTCGACAGTCCTTATGCCGCCTTCTATGTAGAGTTCGACCGAAAGGGCCTGTGCGGGAAAGTTCTCGGGTTTGATGTGACCAAGGAGTGAACCCGCATCGATATATACTGCGTGTCCCCCTGTCGGCTCGATAATCGGTATCCCCTTTTCGAGCAATCTGTTCCCGAGGTATTCCACCTGACCGATTCTGTATGAGAGATACTGCTCATCTAAGACCTCGTTCAGTCCGACTGCGAGTGCCTCAAGGTCTCTCCCCGCAAGACCCCCGTAGGTCGGGAATCCTTCGGTAAGGATGAGCATATTTTTTGCCCGGATTGCCAGTTCCTCGTTGTTGAGGGCCAGAAAACCGCCGATGTTGACCAGACCGTCCTTCTTTGCGCTCATTGTACAGCCGTCGGCATAACTGAATATCTCACGGGCTATCTCGAGTATCGATTTATTCTCGTAACCCTTCTCCCTCTTCTTGATGAAATAGGCGTTTTCGGCGAACCTGCAGGCGTCGATAAACAGAGGGATTTTGTATCTCGATAAAAGCCTTTTTGTCTCTCTGATATTCTCCAGAGAGACGGGCTGACCGCCTCCGGAATTGTTTGTTATAGTAATCATACAGAGCGGAATATTCTCGGGACCGAATTTTTTTATTGTCTCCTCGAGCTTGTTCAGGTCCATATTCCCCTTGAACGGGTGTTTTACAGACGGTTTCTTCCCTTCGTCAATAACAAGGTCGACGGCCAGAGCCTCATTGAATTCTATAAGTGCCCTCGTGGTATCGAAGTGTGTGTTGGACGGGATAACCATACCCTTTCTGGCAACCAGTCCGAAGAGTATTCTCTCTGCGGCCCGGCCCTGATGAGTCGGCAGTATGTATTTCAGTCCTGTAATCTTTCTGACTGTCTCTTCAAATTTGAAAAAGCTCGTTGCTCCGGCATAGGATTCATCACCCACCATTATTGCAGACCACTGATTTGCACTCATAGAACCGGTTCCGGAATCTGTCAGAAGGTCTATCATTACGTCCTCTGCCCTGAGAAGAAAGAGGTTATAACATGCCTCTTTGATCTTCTTTACCCGTTCTTCCCTTGATAATATTCTTATCGGCTCGGTCATTTTGATTCTGAAGGGTTCGAATAACATTTTACGACTCCTTGGAAAATACAGGTGAGGAGATAATACAAACATTTTACTCAATATCAACAAAATATTTGATTGTATTGAAAAATCAGGATGACGGGTACTGGTAAGCTACTTGATTATCCTGAAGAGATATTCCCTGCTGCTGTTGAGTTCAACAATTACCTTTATCCTTGTTCTTCCGTCGAGAAAAGGATTATCCGCCCTTATTCTTCTGAAATCTGTTCTTTCTATGAATTCCCTGAGAAATTCTATCTCTCCCGAATATTCATCTGACGATTCGTCTGTGAGGGATTTTCTTATCAGCTCTGTAAGCCTTTTTCTGGCTGTAGTCTCTATGCAGTGTCCGTCGAGAAGAAGGGTTATACTATTCACTTCTTGCACATCTGAATCCGACAGTCATAAGTCTCTCTGACGGTGATGAATACATACGGTTACTCTTTCTCAGATCCATTGATGTACTCTTGAACGAACCGCCGCGCACAACCCTGTATGTACCGGTCAGCGGGCCCTTCGGATTTGTGGTATTCATGGTCAGATAAGCATTCTTGTCGTACCAGTCGGCAACCCACTCGGCGACATTGCCGGCCATATCCATTACGCCGTAACCGCTTGCACCGCTTACAAAACTCCCGACCTCCTTGAGTTTGAGGTCACATTCCACGAAATTGGCTCTTTTGCAGTCAGGTTTTTCGTCTCCCCATGGGTATTCCGTGTTTTTTCCCTTCTGTGATGCTGCCTTTTCCCACTCCGCCTCTGTCGGGAGTCTCTTCTTGGCCCATTCGCAGAATGTCTTTGCGTCATTGTAACTGACACCGACGACCGGTGCAGACGGAGATTTGTTGACAAGAAAATCCTGCGGTGCACCGCATATCTTTGCCTCCACACACTTCTGGTACTGAAGATTCGTAACTTCGTATTTGTCGATGTAATAACCAGATAGAAGGACTTTCTTCACGGGCTTTTCGTCGTCTTTACCCTTTTCGCTCCCCATTGTAAATTCGCCCGCGGGGATATAAACCTGTTCGGCCCTCAGGGGATTTACCTGAGGCGCAAGCATCTTCTGGTGGAAGAGAAAATAATAGACCGCTCCGCCACAGAGGATAAGTATCAGGATAATCAGGGCAATAACAATTCCCTTGTTGCTGCTTTTCTTCTGTATCTGTTCGGTCGGAATCCCCTGAGACTGATATTCCGGTGTTATTACCAGAGGAGATGTCCTGATGGATTCGATTGCCTTCTTGAATTCCTGCGCATTCTGATATCTGTCAGCCGGATTTTTTGAGAGGACTTTTAAGAGGACCGTCTCTGCGGCCTGCGGCAGGGAGCTGTCGTGCATCAGCGGTGATGGCGGGTTGACCTCGACGTGGCTCTTCCTCACCTCATAATCGCTCTCCGAATTGAAGGGGACCCGTCCGGTGAGTGCCTCGTAAAGGGTGATTCCCAGTGCGTAGAGGTCACTTCTGGCATCCAGTTCTGCACCTCTGATCTGCTCAGGAGACATATACCAGACCGTTCCTACCGCTATACCTGTTGCCGTCAGTTTTGTGCCGCCGGTAAGTTTGGCTATTCCGAAGTCCATTACCTTTACCCGCATATCGGGGGTAATCATAATGTTGGCAGGTTTTATGTCGCGGTGAATTACCCCGAGTTCGTGTGCGTATCCGAGTGCATCACAGACCTGTGAAAAGATGTTAACGGCCTCGTCGACCGGAAGTTTCCCCTTCTCCCTGATGTGATCCTCGAGAGTCTTCCCCTTTACGAACTGCATAATGAGGTAGAATTTCTGGTCCTCCTCGAGGAAATTGTAGAGCGTAACTATATTGGGGTGGTCGAGCTTTGCCAGAAGCCTTGCCTCATTGATAAAACGTGTCCTTATTCCTTCGTCCTGTGAGAGTTCGGGCGGTAGCATCTTGATGGCTACTTCCTGACCCGAGAGGTTGTGGACCGCCTTATAGACGACTCCCATTCCTCCTTCTCCGAGTTTCTTGACCACTTCGTAATTCTTGCCGATAATGAGTTTCTCCTCTGTCTGCTGTGGCGGAATCACTCCTACGGCGATTGTCTTTCTCGTCAGGGGCTCCCCGCAGGAAAGACAGAATTTTGAATCCTGAGAATTTTCCGAACCGCACTTAGGGCATTTCATATCTTATCTCCTGTGTATAATACGATCTGGACGGTTATATTGTCATTTCCCCCTCTCTTGTTTGCCTCGTCAACAAGTGCCTGTACACATTTGTTTATATCTCCTGATTTTGCAATTTCCAGAATCTCCTCATCGGACATAGAGTCGAACAGCCCGTCCGAGCACATAAGAAGTCTGTCATTGTTTATCAGCTCGAGATTCCCTGTTGGCTCGTCGAACTCCAGATAGAATCTGCCGCCAAGGGCCTTGCTTACGATATTCCTTTCGGGGTGAAAGAGCGACTCGGCAAGCGTAATGATACCGTCATCCAGAAGTTTCTGGACGAGTGTGTGGTCTCTGGTAAGGCGCCTTATCTTTTCGTCACGGATGAGATAGAGACGGCAGTCGCCCAGATGCCTGAAGACAGCCCTGTTCTCCCTGATCACAAGCAGTACGGCGGTTGCCCCCATTCCGTAGAGTCCCGGATCTGCGGCCGCAAAATCCCTTATCATCCTGTTGGCCGTGTTAAGTGATTCGTCTATCATTGATTCAGCCGGGTGGTTTTCCTTTATGTGTGTCTCGAAGTATTCCCTGATGCTGTCCACAGCGATCTTGCTTGCAACCTTCCCGCCCCTGTGTCCGCCCATACCGTCTGCTATTATCAGGATATCGAGGCCGCCGATTCTGAAATATCCGAAATAATCCTCATTTACCGCCCTTACCATTCCGGTATGGCTCAGATTTGCAACCGATACAGGCATGTCCTACTTTCTCTTTATCCTCACAAAAAGAGTATTGAAAGTTCCGAATGTTATATTGTCTCCGTCAGAGAGCATTATCTCCCTGTCCAGCCTTACTCCGTTCAAAAAAGTCCCGTTTGTGCTTCCGAGGTCCCTGAGATGAAAATTCCCTTCCCTGTAGGAAATGGCGGCGTGTCTCGAACTTATTGTGTCGTGGTCGATAACTATATTGCAGGCCGGGGACGCCCCGATAATATTTTCGGATGAAAATATCCTGAAATCTTCTCCCTCGGTCTTTCTGTCGAAGGAGACGAGCCAGCCTGACAGAACATTTGTAGCAACCGGGCTCTCGGTCTTTACCACCTTTGTCTTTCTGACCTCTGATGTGGTTTGCGAAGGGCCTTTGTCTATCTTAAACTCCCTTATCTCGTCCTTCTGCTGTGAAACCGGAGCTATGGTATTGATCTCGAAGAGTGTCTTCCCCTTGTTTTCGGGGGCAACTGTCTTGACCTTCTGCTGTCTTTGTGTTGCACAGTGCGGGCATACCTCATCTGTCTCATTCATAACGTGGCCGTTGGGACAGAGTTTCTGCGTAAGTTTTGCCCCGCAGGAGCCGCAGAACTTTCCGGGATTTTGTATCTCGATGCCGCAACCGGGACACTTCATTTTGACCTCCCCTTGAGTCCGTTCTTCATAGCCCTGAGCATTTTTACGAAATAGTCGTGACTGTTCGAATAAAACTTCATCTGTGAATCCATCTCGGCTGTGAGATTCTCCTTCTGCTTTAAGAGATTTGCCTTTTCGGAAGATATTTTCGATAGTCTCGTCTTTGTCTTTTCATCGGATGGTTTCTGCATTAGTTCGCTCTCTTCCTTCTGGAGTTCGGTAAGCTGTTTCTCTGCCAGATTGTACATATTCTTTCTGGTGGCATAGGATTTTACGGAGGAGATGGCAAGCTGTTCACCCGCAATTGCTTCCAGAATGTTCTTGTGAAAAAGGTCCAGATCCACAGGTGCCATATTATGATTGAAATTCTCCTTCTCCAGACTGAGCCTTTTTTCTATATCGGCAATCTTTGCCTCGAACTCGATGATCGAGATTCCGTCGGATTTGACCGCCTCCACTGTCTTGTCCATTTCGAGACCTATCTGTTCGAGATTATTCAGTACGGGTGTAACCTTTTCGATATACTCCTTTTTCGGGTCCTTACAGGCAATAAAAAGGAAAAGAACAATAAAAAGAAGAGTCAGCAGTTTTTTCATTTTAGAATCTCCTTAATCATTACCGTCAAATTATTACATACCGATGAAATAGTCAAATTTTAAGTTGTGAAAATCAAAACAGCAAAAATGTCCTATCGCTGGCAAAAGAACTATTTCTTCTTTGCCCATGGAGACGGAAGAATAGGCGGTCTCTCCTTGAATTTCATTGTCGACTGAAGTTCGATTTCGGAGATCAGTACATAGGGTGCAATGGCTGAGACAGGGATGAAGCCCGACTCTGCCCCGCAGTATCCGTTGAAAATGCTGTATTCGTCCGATGCCTTTACTATCTTGCTGATAGTGACAAGCGGGGTACCCACAAGTTCGACACCGCGTACGAGTTCCTCTCTCCCGTCCGGATAGACCCTGTAGACCGTCCGCGGTACACCGTTGAAGGCCTGATAACCGAAGGATGAGGTGTTTGTCGAACCTCCCTTTATATTTTTTATCATAAGGCCGTAGGGTTTCCCCTGTTTCTTAACCTCCTCGATGAGCATTTTCTTGAGTTCGGCAAAACTTACTGTCTCCTCTGCCTTTACATAAGTGATGGCCATACGTGACATAGGCTTGCCGTAAATACCCGAACGGCCGTGTCCGTTGCTTCTGTTGAATCCCTTGACGGGTTTTCTCGAGAGCAGATAGTTTTTGAGAATACCTTTTTCTACAAGTGTCACTTTCTGTGCCTTTACGCCCTGATCGTCGTATTCATAATGTCCGTTGAGTGTCTGACCCCTGAATTCCTTCATCGTGGGGTCGTCGAATACCGAGATGAATTTCGGGAGAATGACCTGCCCTATCTTCTCCTTGAAGGTCTGTCCCTCCGACTGGTCGTTCATACGGTCTCCCTCGAGTCTGTGGCCTATAGCCTCGTGAAAGAGTACTCCGGTTGCCTCCGGTTCGAGGATTGCCGGTCCTGTATATGGCTCGAAGACAGGGGCCTTTCTGAGTTCCACGAGTTCGTTTATGAGGTCCTGTATCTGTCCGGTAAGCTGCTTTTCGTTAAGAAACTTGTCCGGCTCAGTCGAATAAAAGGATTTGTCGTTGCTCAGGAGCATACCGTCGTCAGCCCTTGAATACGCATTTGCCACGAAGGAGTAATATGTCTTGTCCATTACCACTTCGGTTCCCTCAGAATTGATGAAGATCATTGTGACTTTCTCTGCCCTGAGTTTTACGTCCGAATCGAATATCTCGGGATAGTTCATAAACATCAGTGAGAGCCTTCTGGCTATATCCGAATTCTTCTTTATGTCGAACTGAAGTGTCCTTTCTTCGCCGTAAAAACTTACCTTCTCCTCTTTCGAAAAGCAGTCCTTCTTCTCCTTCTCCTCCACTTCATAGATTGCCTTCCCCTTCTTCTTCAGATATTGAGCGGCATTTGCCTTGTATGTATTGTCGGAGAGGAGCCAGAGGACGTTTCTGACGGCGTTTATGTCTGGTTCGAGCGGAAGTATGTTTGAACTCCTGTATTCGGAAGGAGACCAGCTGAATTCCCAGTCAAACCCTTTATCTGTGGAATGGTCGTATTCGTAGCTCCCGACCCTCACATCCACATCTGCTATACCGAATCTGTCATCGCGTACTGCATAAATATTCCCGAAACGTGCTCCGATTTCGTATGATTCGACAAATTTTACGAGATAACTTACGAAATATATCTGGGGAAAATCTTTGAGGCTCAGGTCCTTTATCGTTCTCCCGAGTTCCTCTCTCATTGCCTGCAGATATATAAGTCTTTTGTCCTGCTGTTTCTCCTTTGCCGCAAAAACCGGATATGAAATCAGCATTGATAAGGCCAGAAAAAGTGCTGGTAGTCTTTTCATAAATCCTCCGCTGTTTTTCACTGATAACTTGTAGGATCCGGAGAGGGGTTACCGGTCTCGATTACTCCGAATCTGGATTCGTACTTTGCGATATTGTCGCTGAGGGCCATTGCAAACCTCTTTATGTGTCTGGGGCTTGTGATTATCCTTGCCCTTACCTTGGCCTTTGGCTGCTGTGGCTGAATGAAGATGAAATCGATAATAAATTCATTTTCACTGTGGTTGATGAGTGCAAGGTTCGAATAGACTCCCTGTGCAATCTCATCATCAAGGGCTATCTCTATCTTGAACTCCTTCTGGTTCGGTCTGTTTTCCATTCTTCTCTCCTTTCCTTATTTCTTCTCTGAGCTTAATTATCTCTTCTTTGAGTTCGGGTGCGTCCTTTTCGATCATCGACAGAATCTTCTCTGCATCCTTGTAGTTTTTCTCTTTAGCATAGCAGCGGGCATTCAGAAAATGTGCCCTGTGGATATCCGGTATCTCGGGACTCTCCTTGAAAAAGAGCATAATCTGGAGCATCGCCGATGCACAATCGGAAAGTTCGACGAGAGATTCGATAGCCATCAGACGATACTTCTTCCGTTCCTGTCCTTTCGTCATTTTTGTCAGATAAAGCGCTGCCTTTGAGATGCAGTTGTAATCCTTCGAATCAATACAGTCCGAAAGTCTTGCCTTCAGTTCGGTCGAGGAATATGAGGAGAAATCCTCGCCTTTGTCGTTGTCGTCACCGGAATCCGTCGGCTCCTCATTTGCCTGACTGACATTTTGCTGCGGAACAGAAGGGGGTTTTGGTTTATGCTGACCTGATAATCTCTCCCTTGTGTCTTTGGAAAGCGGATTTATCTCACCTCCCCTGTATTCCCGCAGTTTCATATACTGCATCGATATAACGGCAAGAAAAATGAAAATTATAAAAGCCACAAAAAACAATACATACCTGTTGCCCTGTTCTCTTTTCCCCGCTGATTGCCCGCCCGAAATGATGCCTGCAATATTCTCTCCCATCTCCCTGCGGCAGTATTCACATGAGAGAAGATGTTCCCTGAACTCAGTCTTACGGCTCTCTGAAAGCCTCCCTTCCAGATAATCTTTTATAAGGGTTTTGAATTCAGAACAGGTCACCTGGATTTAACTGAAAAAAATCTGTAATATTTGTGTTCGAGAGTCTCTCCTGTGGCGGATTTTACATTGCTTATGGTCAGCCGGTATATGGAGCCGCCGGTAAGCGGAGTATCCTTGATTTTCAGGTGAACTCCGGTCTTGTCTTCAGAGACGTCGAGAATCTCGGTGTTGACCTTTGAGCCTGCAATATCCGTATCCACAGCACCCACGAGCTCCAGAAGGAAAGAGTCGTTTGAAACGGAGCCTGTATCTATTTTTGAGGAGAAGAAGACGAGAATATCCGAGAGTGATGGTTCTACTTCTGCTCCCTGCGAGGGATAGGTATCCACAACAAGGAGAGTGCTTTTTACTTCTATTTTCGAATCACCGCAGGAAAGTGCAATCAGCAAAACAACGGCCAAAAAAAAGAAAACTGACCTCTTCATATAATTCTTACCCTCCGTATTAAAAAGTGTAACTGTATCCGGGTGTAAAATAAAATCCTCCGGTATCAAGATTACTGACAAAGTCCAGAGATGTGCTGCCCCCCTCATATCCTCCCTTGACTGAGATGTTGTGATTTTTGTGCAGTCTGAAGGTCAGAGCAGCAGCCAGACCGAATGAAGGTGCAACTTTCGAGCCGGATTTTGAAGGTGCGGCAGTCATACTGTCAAGAGTTGCAGAGACAAGGGAGATGCCTCCTCCCGCATACAGGTCTGTTACAATAAGTTTGCTGACAGGAATGGAATACATAATCATAAGGTTGAGCGGGACAAGCGATGATTTCATCTCGTATGTCTTCCGGCCACTCCCGTCCTTGAGGTCTATGCTGAGATTGTGATATCCGGCTTTAAGCCCAAGTCCGAAGGAGTAATTTGTCTTGACAGGGAAGAAGAATGCCTGAAAGGCGGCATTGATATAAGGTCCGCCTATGCTCTGGAGCGGAATCATCATACCTATATCGGCACCTAACTGAACGTGTCTTTTTTCTATGGATGGCTTTTCGGCTGTCTCGACAACGGTTGTGACCGACGGAGCAGGTTCTTTCGCCTTTGGCTGGACGACGTTCTGTGCAATTATCTCTTTTGGTTTCTCCTCCTTTTTGGCCGTCTTTGTCTCCTGCGGCGGAGTCAGGGGGACAAGCGGTACAAGGTCGATAGGGGCAGCGGCCTTTTCTTCCTGTTTCGGGGGAACGAGCGGGGCAAGCGGCACAAGCGGTACGAGGTCTATCGAAGCCTCGGGACTCTTCATTACTTCGACAGCCACTATCGAATCAGGAGACTTGGCTGATGACTTGATCCTGATAGTCTGCTCGCCGTCAGAGATATTGAACTCCTGAACGGCTACGGCAGAGAGCGGGAGATTTTTGTTGCCGTCGGCAAAGTCCTGTGATGTCTTTGGGGTCACCAGCATAGCACCGATGAGGGTATTGCCCTGATAGACCATAAAGGAGGCATTCCCCGCTTTTGACGGATTGTAAATCCTTCCGTAGATCTTGATCGAATTCGGGCCGGTAACCTTGAATAAGAGTTCCTGCCCGGGTTTTATCTCAAAATACTTTGCCTTATCGTTCTGAACATTTACCTGCCTGACCTGACCCGACGGAGTAAGAAACTCTTCGGCATAGATATTGAGTCCTGAAAACAGCAAGACAAGAGATAAGACCGGTATTTTATACATTGTTCTGTCCTCTATTTACTTATTACTGTTATTACGACGATGTCTTTGGCAGAGGTAAAAACCCCGTCATCCACAACAAGGGAGAAGACATAATCTCCCTCGGCATCGGGAATAAATGAGGCGATCGGCCTGTCGTAATTGGCCAGTTCTGCAAGGCTGCTCTTTTCGGGAGTCATCTCGATCTGCCACCTGTAATTCAGAATGTCAGAGTCAGGGTCATAGGAGCCGGTACCGTCGATTTGTACCTCGGTCTTGAGAAGACTGACTATTACCGTTCTGTCAAACCCTGCAAAGGCGATCGGAACACCGTTCTGATAGGAGGTCTCAGAACAGGCCGTAAAAAGCGCGAAAGTAACTAACACTGATAAAAATAACTTCTTCATAGTATTTAGCATATTAGTTTAAGAGCCGGCTCTTGTCAATTTTTTTATAATAGTATGACTTTATCGGGGGCCAGAGGATTTTATGCTTTGTGTGACAATTATCACACAGAATCGCAAATAAAAATTTGACAAACGACGTTATAGATAGGATAATCCCACCCGAACTAATTCATTCTTTTCAAGGAGGAGAATCAATGAAGAGTTTACAGCCAAAGTGTATTTTTACTATGTGTGTTTTAATTTTTATGTTTTTCCTTGTCAGCGGTTGCAGTGATTCGACATCCGATGATACAGGGACAACCGCTGATACAGCAACAGGTGATACAGGAAATCCTGATGGCGGGTCCGGTGATACAGGGAGTAACGAGAGTGTCACCCACAAGTCAGGGGAAAGCATAACAAGCAGCCAGAAGTGGTCAGGCACTCACATTCTCGAAGGAAATCTTTATATCAAGTCGGGCGTAGAGATTTCTCCCTGTACCAAGGTTCTTGTTGCACCCGGTGCCAAGATATCCGTGACTGATTCGGGCTCTATCAAGTCCATTGGTACTAAGGATTGTCCGGTTGTCTTTACATCCTCGAAGAGTTCCAAGGCAAAAGGAGACTGGAACCTTATAGAAATTTACGACAAGTCATCGTCGGATAATGCGTTTGATTATACTATTCTGGAATACGGAGGCAGCGGTAGTTACGGTATGCTCTGGATTGACGGTGGGGCTTCTGTAAAAATCGACAATACGACTTTCGACAACTCAAAATCGTACGGCTTGTACGTTGACCAGGATGCAAATATCGGAAGTTTTACCGGCAATAAGTTTTCTAATATGGATCTAAATCCGATATTCATTTCAGCAAATGAAGTCAGGTTTTTGAATAAAATAGAGACAGAGGGAAATGCGGTAAATGCAGTATTGGTTAACGGCGGTAACATCAGTAAGGCAGCAGTATGGAAAAACATCGGAATTCCGTATTTTATTAAGCAGCACATATATATTAAGGCAAGTGTGGAAATTGAGGCCGGGAACACATTTTTGATGGGAAATGATACAAAGATAGGTATCAGTGATAGTGGTTCAATCAAGGCCATCGGGACACAGGATAAGCCGATTGTATTTACTTCCTCCAAGGCTACAAAAGATGCAGGAGATTGGAGGCTTATAGAAATTTATTCAACCGCATCTGCTGATAATACATTTGAATATGTGACTCTGGAGTTTGGCGGAAATGGTGACTATGGTTTATTGTGGATTGATGAAGGTGCAGATGTAATAATTAAAAATACAACTTTTAAAGAATCGGCCTCTTATGGTATCTATGCAGAAACAGGTGTGGTAATAAGTTCATTCTCAGGAAATAAATTTGAAAACATAATTCTTAATCCTATTTCAATTACTGCACCAGATATAATTCAGCTTGATAAGTTTGAGACTTCGGGTAATCAGGTCAATACAATACTCGTCAGAGGTGGAACGACTCTCAAGAAAGGTATATGGAAGAATACAGGGATACCTTATGAGATGATGCAGAATATTTATATTAAATCTGCTATTGAAGTAGATGCCGGAGTTACAATACTTATAGGTCCAAATTATAAAATAGGTGTGAGTGACAGTGGCTCGCTGAGGTTAAAGGGAACCAAGGATGCGAATATCACTGTTAAGAGTGCCAAATCAACTCCAGCGGCCGGAGATTGGGGCGAAATTGATATTTATAGTACTGCAAATAATGATAATGTATGGGATTACGTAAATGTAATGCATGGTGGAGGAGATGATTACGGACAGGTCTGGGTAGATGATGGTATTACCCTGACTTTAAATAACTGTAAGTTTTCGGAAAGCAAGGGCTGTGATGTATATGTTGAAGACGGAGCAAATGTAGTCAACAACAGTTCGACCTATAAGGTCTGCCCCAAATAAAGCATTCTATTTGCATATAATCAAGAGGGAGGTCTTTACCTCCCTTTTTTTTAATCATAAGCCAGAAGTTTGGCCTTGAAACCCGAATTATACCCGGCACTGTGACCAAAAAATGCTATGATTTCAAAGGGTTAAAAAACATTGTAAAAAAAACATTGTACCTGGCACCTGCCCGATTGCCTTATAATGAATAATCTTTGGGAGAAACTTCTTTTTGCAACATTCATCTATACAATAGTATGGATTTTGGTATTCTAACTGTTTTTTTAGGCGGAGTGGCTACGGTCTTTACCCCCTGTATTCTGCCGGTACTTCCGGTTTATCTCGGGATGTTTGCGGGCTCATCTGCCGTTTCGGAGAGTAGAAAGTTCAATCTCTTCTTTCAGACGTTGTTGTTCGGAGCAGGTTTTTCTATCCTTTTCATTATTATGGGACTCGGGGCGGCAACTATCAGCAGTTTTTTTGTCTCAAATAAATCAATCATAGCCCTAATCGGTGCAATATTTATTATACTAATGGGTCTGCTCTTTTCCGGTGTAATAAAGATTGATCTGTTGCTGAGAGAATACAGACTCAACGAGACCAGTCTGATAAAAAAGAGCGGGTATCTGGCATCTTTCTTTACGGGTATTGTTTTTGCCGCCGGCTGGTCTCCCTGTGCAGGTCCGGTCCTTGGTTCGGTACTGACTTATGTTGCATTGAGGTCCACAGGCCTTATATCCGGCGCTCTTATGATGTCCGTATACAGTATCGGAATTCTGACTCCATTTCTGATCTTTTCCCTATTTGCCGATAATCTTCTTCCTAAAATCAGAAGATTCTACAGGTTTATGCCCGTTTTCCAGAAATTCGGCGGAATTCTTCTTGTACTGGGCGGACTTCTGATTATTTATTCCGAAATTCCATACATAAAAGCAAAAATCTCTTCAGCAGATACGGTCGTTTTAAAGTCGGATTACAGGGCAGACAGATCTCCGCAAATGCTCTTTATATTCTCGAAACACTGTCCCGAATGTAAGAAATTACACGCCCTGATGCCCGCAATCAGAGACGATTGCAGTGGTATGAAAATAAATATCAGTGAGGTCTTTATCGAGGAAGAACCGTCCATAAAGGAAAGATACGGAATCAGTACATTCCCCACAATCATACTCTTTGATTCGGCCGGCAGGGAAGTAAAAAGGGTATTCGGGAGTCAGAATATAAATTCTCTGAGAATCGCTGCAGCCAGTATACTGAATGACAGGTGTGCAGGCGAAGAACCGGATATCGAAAAGATAAAGTCAACGGATATGACCTGTCAGGGGGAGAACAGGTGTGAGGAGAATAGATTTCAGTAGAAGGCTGCTTTGCTTTAGGTAAAGTCCGGAATACTAAGATACTTTTCGACAGTCAGTCTGATACCGGTCTAAAGGAAGGATTTGGATTTTTGGGATATATATCTGTTTAAGGATGCAGAATTTCCCGGGGCAGCAGCCTGACGACTATCTGAGATAAAGTCCTGTCAGTCCGGTCTCGGGTTCTTTCTTCCTGAGAAGTTTCAGCGGGAGACCCATAACAAATAATTCGAGAGTAACCGCCACCTTTGCACCGCCGAAATGTCCGGCAAAGCATTTATACTGATGGTCTGCAATGGCGGAGTGTATGTGCAGTATATAATCTTCGTCTGTCTTGACAATATTTCCCGAAAACGAGACGAGCTCCCAGTCTTTTCTGAAAACCTTTGTGGCATATTTACCTTTTCCCTTGAAAACCCGGAGTTCGATATCCTTTAGCATTCCGATTCCCGAAAGAATTACTCCGTTCTTAAATCCGGTCTTATTTAGTGCGGCTTTGATGGAGTCAAGGACATCTTCGTCCTTAAAGAGTCTTATTACCAGAATATTTCCCTTTTTGACAAACTGCATTTATTCCTCCTTCCTGATAAAAGATTCCCTCTTGTTAAGCCAGAATCTGACCCCTGTAATTGCAATGAAAGAGCCTGCAATTGCCACAAACCATCCCGCAAAGATATCGACGACCCAGTGGTGCCTCAGATAGACTGTTGAAAACCACAGACCAACTGTCAGAGGTGTTACAATCCAGAAAAAGAGCATACCTTTTGGGAGTACTTTTCTGTATCTGTATGCAAATATAATTGAAATCGTCGAGAGTCCGACGTGCAGGCTGGGGAAGGCACCGAGCATTACTGCCGCTGCCTTATCCCAGTTTGATTGCAGAAAGTGATGCAGAAAGAGGCTCGGCAAAGGGGCGCTGTATGTCAGGGTAAATCTCGGCGGTGCAGCAGGGAAGACCACATATCCGATGTATCCCAGATACAATGTGGCAATCATAGCGGTTGAGACCTCGTAGAATCCCTTCTGGTTCTTCATAAGATAGAGAGTAAACCAGACGGAGAGCGGAAGTATAAAGTAAAGTGCGTAATTTATGGCCATTATGTCTACGAGTACCGGGTGTGTATATTTTTCGAGCCACTGGGTGGGCTGAATGCCGCCGAAGAGTGCTGCATCCATTCTGGCAAGTGTCCATTCGATTGTTTTATTCTCCATAAGTGCCGTCTTGTCTTTGAGGTTTTCATAGACGAGTATCATCAGGATAAGAGGGAGCCAGTCGCGCAGCACCTTTGCAGAATCCTTGATGACATTGAGGATATCCGAAAATTTTCTGAGCCTGTTTCTGATTATTTTATAGATAACTGTCCAAATGAAGACTATCGAGGCTCCGATTGCCGGCAGAACAATCGAGCCATCAACCCATTTCAGTGAGCCGCCGTACCTGACGATTATTGAGCCGAGCAGAATACCAAAGATGCCGAGAAAGAGAAAATCGGGCGGGATTAAAAAAACTCTTCTTAGAAAATTCATCCGCTACTCCATAAAAGAGGTCAATAAATAAATTCATTTTCAGAATTATGCAAGTAAATAAGGAGTGATACTTGCCTAAAGGTCAGTAGAAACTTCCGGTCTCTTCCCCGTCTTGCGGTAATAATACCATCTTATGAATGCCGGTGATAGAGTTACGCAGATAATTGCAAGTATCCATCCGGCAAATACATCCACCACCCAGTGATAGCGCAGGTAGACTGTGGATATCCAGAGACTGATTATTAGCGGCAGCGCAATATAGAAAACCGGTCTTCCGAATCTGTAAAAATTTCTGAATCTCTTGAAGTACACGAGCGTAATTGTACTCATTGCCGTATGAAGGGAAGGAAAACAGTCTCTCTTGACGGACTCGATCGAATTCCATGCCCGGGCCCCGGCCTCGGTCAGGTAACCGGAGAGAGATATTGTATATTCATCTGCCAGAAAATACCTCGGGCCGACTGCCGGAACCGTTACATAACCTATGAAGCCTGCAACTACGCATATTACAAAGGAGAGCGCCACTTCCCTGAACTTGAAGAGGTCTCCTTTTGAATAGACGAGGCCGAGTATCGTTGCAGGATATAAAAAATAGAGTCCGTAGGCAAATGTCATATAGTCATTCAGTACAGGGTGTATAAACTGCTGGAGCCATATAGTCGGCTGAACTCCGAAAATCAGCAGGTCCAGTTCGGCAAGCTGTCTGTCCAGTGTGTCGGGATGAATCAGGTCTGTAAGGTCATGCAGATTTTCGTAGATGAGAATTATCAGAAGGAGGGGGAACCAGTCGCGGGCCATATGGAGTGTGAGAGTCAGCAGCTCCTTTATCTTCTCTTTCTGTCCGGAAAATATCAGTTTTATTCTTGCTATTACCCCGAAGAGCAGAATTCCTGAAAAGACAATCAGCGGGACCATTACACTCTTCTTGACCGGAGTAAATTTCTTGTTGCCGTAAATAATACTCAGTACAACAAGGACCGCTATCAGAAAGAATAAGAATATCAGGTCGGGCCCCAGATAATAAGTTATTTTATCAAATAACTGTAACAGGCGTTCGGAAAATCTGTGCTCTCTTTTCTCTCTCTTCCCGTCCATAGGAGGAAGATAGTTAACATTATTAAAAAATGATTTCAATAAATTTCAGTAAAAAATGGAAGCACCCCCAAAACTTTTTATAAATCACTGAAAAATCCGTTTTTCTATACAACACAGGAGATATTTTGCTTACAGGATTTTATAAAGATACAAGATATATTTTCAAATTATGTCCGGTAAACCCAAAAATATTGTAGGAATAGGGCCTAATTAATTAACTCTACCGGATTTATACTGGAACAGAGCGTGAAGAAAATATTGTAAGCTCATGAGTTTCCCATTTTTAATCATAAAAAGCTAACATGTTGATTTAATTGGATAATTACTATAATAAGATAGTTTGAAACCGCAATAACATAGATTAAGGCTTGTTAAAACGTAATCTGGGGCAAATGCTGTTCAGGTTGGATATTATCTGGGGAAAAGATTTAAGCTGATTAATCATATTGGTTTTGCAGAAGAAAAGAGAAAAATTGAGGAACTTAAAGATCTTGAGTTACAATATATTTCATCAAACACTCATCAGCTGTAGCTGAATTTTCATCCTGAGTCTTCAGAGATGTTATATAGGTGCGGGATTAGACTGAAATCAGCAGTTTTAAAACAGTCATATAATTATCTTTCTTCGCTTTATGATATAGTATGATTATCAGGAATCGATATGAATACTTAAAAAATCTTTTAATCATCGATATTTTGAATACTGCCTCAAAAGTTAATTCAATCAGGTTGTTATAGAAGTATTATTACCTACAATAATTCGACAGTATTTAGAGAACTTATTAGACTTCCTGCTCTTAAAGAGAGAGTAACAGATGTGAAAATAAAGTATATAAAAAACTCAATAATGATTCTTTTTCGGTTTTTTATGATAATACCACAAAGAACTATTGTATAGGCTATTCATATGTTGATAATTTTTACTTCTTTGTTGATGGTAAGTGCAATTTAGCAGAAATAAGGTATAACCACAAGAATAGTGTTGTATGATTTAATAGACAGATGTACGATAACATTAGAAGATGATATATCAGGGAATACTCATATTATCGAAAATAACAAAATACTTAACTAATTTGCAAAATAAGGATATAATTTGTCTATGTCTTGATGTGCTACTTTTATTTCTTCCACCGCCGTATGGAACTGCGCCGGCGGTCAACTATGATTTCTTTCGAAAGAAGTATCAGACTTTAGAGTATAATACTTGTCGAATTCCTTTACAATATTGGCGTTATAAAAATATTTACGTGCGCTCTTTGGTTTTTTCGGGTCAAGGTATCTTATTAGAACAAAACGCTCATCAGTTACAAGGCTTTTCCTTATCTGATGGAATTTCCGATCTTGACGAAAATCTGCATATCTCTGTTGCAAGCGATCGACTAAATCTCTATATGTCCAAGGGTATCTTTCTTGTATCTGCTCTTCGGTTAACACAATACGCGTAGCACCTTCAGCCAAAGGGTCGCCCGGGCGTACTGGTGTTACTTCAATTGCTCCAGGAACCCTTGTTTTTGAGAAAGAAACATTAATATTTACAGTAATATTGAACGGGCTTTCGACATCAGTGTCATTCTTTTCTAATGAATCAATGAATTTGAGAAATCGTTTTTCTTCACGGTTTAAGATGACAGCTTCAAAATTTGTATGATCTGTAAAAAAAGACAACGGCATCAAGTAGAAATTGAATTCAGACATGTCATAGTTAAACCATGTCTTAACCAGAGTTACATAATTTTTTAAGGTGGCACTACCGATTTCTTGTAGTTTTTTTGAAAAGGTTGGTATGCGATTAAGAAAATGTACAGAATTGTCGCGAAGTTCAATGATCGCTTCAATATTCTTCTTTAGTGAAGGATTTAATGGAGAGCCAGTTTTTTGCTCAATGAGTGCCAAACAGTGTTCAAGACTGTGAGTGATTGGATTGCCGCTTCTATTGAGCTTAACTTTTAATCGCTTTGAATCCTGCCCTGATTTTTTCTTTGATTTATCGTAAACGTATAAGCATTTCAAACTGTTTTTGTTCAATTTTAAGAGATATGCTTTTGCAAGGAGTTCCCAGGCGTTTACCGCCAAAATGGAAAAAACTTCCTCCCGATACCTGAAATCCGGCTTATTATAGATTTCAATTGCCGCCACTATCGCGGCAACTGATTTCTCAAGCATTTCCTTATATCTGGCTTTCATATTCTATTTACTCAAACTTCAGCTTCGGCAAGCTATTCACAATATCTACCGTTTGTACGCTCACGTTGATAATACTCAGCAACAAGTCTAAAATATAACGCGGGTTGTTGTGTTCCTTTGCCCAATCGTTGGGGTCGTTTTTAATGCCGCTGTCTTCGTCAATGGTTACGGCATAGCGTTCCATAATCCATTCAATAGCCGATTTGCCATTCACGACATAGTCGTATGCCTTGGCGGGAATGTTGGAAACAACAATCTTGCTGTTGTAAATAATGGTATCCGGTTTGTCTTTGGCTTTTTTACCTGTAGGGAAACGCATTTTTTCTACGATAAAATACCCGCTTTCTGCTCCCGTTAACTGCACACCGGGATAGGGCGGAACGCTTTCATAATTGATATGCAGGTCGGCAAGCTCCCGGCCCGCCTTGCTGAATTTCCAGAAATCGCGCGGCTCGTCCACTAGCGGCAGACGCGGAAGCATCTTCTTGAGGTCAGCCGCAAATGTCTCGCGGTACTGCGGCGAATGGAGAAAGCCGTAGACATAATAAAAGATGTCCTCTTTGGTTACGGACTTGCCGTAGATTTTACGCGCCTGATCGAGAATGAAATCGGTGATGCCGTCACGACGGACGTATTCGCCTGAAGAGTCGGCAGAGTCGAAGAGCGAGGGGGATTGCTTTTCGCGGAGGTCGTAGTAGTAGAGGGGGAAGCATTGGCCGTTTGATATAAGTTGAAAGTCAGGCAATGTATTAGTTACTAATACACTAAATGGAGTAGTTGTGCCCGTGCCTGTAACATAAATTCCAGTATTTTCAACTTCTGGAACTGGAAATAAAGATGGCATTAAATGATGTGTCCAGTTTAAGCTCTTATTGTAATAAATATTTTCCTTACAGAAAGGCCGGCGATGGATAATTCTTAAAGAAGTCTTATCAAATCTAATAATTCGATTAGCCTTTACTCTTTTTATTAAATCTTCAGTCCATTTTATTTTCTTTGGATTGGTATCAATAAATTTTTCAACATCAACTTTATCTTTTTTTGAATTTTGATTATATCTTTCGACTTCTTCATTGAAAAAATTAATCATACTTTTTACATTATAAGAAAGCATATGTTCTGAGAAATTAATAACCCAAACATCTCTGTTTGTCTTTACACCCATTGAATATGTATAAAAAAATTGATTTGCAACAGACTTTTTATTTATTGCAAGAGGTAGAAATGTGCTAAAACTATCGTTTCGCTGATTTATCCAATCCCCATGCTCATTGGGTTTTATCCTCTTCCACTTCAATTCCGGGTTCCCGACATAATGAAATTTCTTGATAATCTCCAGCTTTTCTTTCCTGCTCAGATAGTCGCCGATGTCGTGGTAATAGATCTCTGCCTTTTGCCCGTCGGTCTTGGGCTTTTTCACAAGCAGGGTAATGGCAATCGGGGTGCGGGAGCCGCCTCCGAATACATTGCCGGCTTCTTTGCGTCTCAATTCGCCCTGGGTTCGGCAGTTCCCCCTGCAATCAAACACATAAATCACCGAGAACTCTTTTTCGAGGCATTTGCGGAAGCCGTCCATGCTATTGTCCGTGATAAATGATCCATTACTAACAAAACATATGATACCATTGGGTTCAAGCCTATCTGTAGCCCAACGCATTGCGCGTTTATATGAATCATAAGCTTTACTTTTACCATCCGTTTTTGATGATAAAGCAATATAGGTGGCACTAATTTGCGAGTCTAATAGTGGATATGATATGTTTTTATTGGCATCGCCAGCGTTTTCTTGGTTTGCTGAATACGGCGGGTTCCCGATAATCACCCGCACCGGCGCTTTTTTCTGGCGCAGCACCCGGTCGGAGTTCTGCGGGAACATTTTGGAGATAAAGCTCGAACTTTCATCGGTTTCGCCCAACTGGAAGGTGTCGGTGAGGCAGATGCCGTCAAAGGAGAGGTACTCCTTTGCGCCCACTGCGTCGTGGAACGCGTTTTCGATATTCACCGCGGCGATGTAGTATGCCAGAAGCACGATTTCGTTCGCGTGGATTTCTTTCTGATACTTGCGCAGCATGTCCTTTGGGGCAATCAGACCGCTCTGCAGAAGCCGGGTGATGAAGGTGCCGGTGCCGGTAAACGGGTCGAGTATCTGGACATTTTCGTCGGACAGGGTGCGGCCGAACTCTTTTTCAAGAACATGATTGACCGAGTGAATGATGAAATCGACCAGCTCGATGGGCGTATAGACAATGCCGAGCTTGTCCACCATTTTGGGAAATGCGGTCTTAAAGAACTTGTCGTAGAGTTCGATAATGACCCGCTGCCGTCCTTCGGCGTTGTCGATGCCTGCCGCGCGCTTGCGGACCGATTCGTAAAAGCTGTTGAGCGTTTCGGTGTCTTTTTCGATTGCCTGCGCTTCGAGCAGATCGAGCATCTTTTGCATGGAAACCGAGATCGGGTTGTGTTTCACGAACGAGTACCGGTCAAAGAGCGCCTCGAAAACCGGCTTCGTGATGATATGCTGGGAGAGCATCTCAACCGCTTCCTGTTGCGTTATGGAAGGGTTGATGTTTTTCTGCAGCCCGGCAAGGAAATCTTCAAAAGCTTTTTTATGGTTTCCTTCTTCTTTTATGAGCCGGTTGATGCGCTCCACCTGCCGTTCGGCGATCTGGGCAACGCTGGCAGCCCATTGTTCCCAGTAGCGGCGGTCGCCGACCTTCTGCACCATTTTGGCGAACACAACGCTTTGAAGCTGTTCAAATTGCAACGCCAGTTGCTGTCCAATTTCGCCGTATTTTGTTTCGGAGTCTTCGCGGACGGCTGAGACTGGCTGTCCGTTTTCAAAGGTGTATTCGGGCCTGCCTACGAGTATCTGTACCGGTTTTTTCTTGTTCAGTTCCAGCTTGTTTATAGTGGCGTTGAAACGGTCATCGTGCGCGCGCAAGGCGTTGAGCACGGTCCAGACCACTTTGTACCGCTCATTGTCGTCAAGCGCTTCGTGCGGTTCCACATCGGCGGGAACAACCACGGGGATGATGATATACCCGTATTTCTTTCCCGGCGCCTTGCGCATGACCCTCCCTACGGATTGTACGACATCAACTTGCGAGTTGCGGGCAGAAAGGAACATCACAGCATCGAGCGAAGGCACGTCCACACCCTCGCTCAGACATCTTACGTTTGTGAGCACGCGGCATTCGTTGCCTTCGCCAGAACCCTTGAGCCACGAAAGCAGTTCGTCGCGCTCCGGCGCGGACATGTTGCCGTCAATGTGCCGCGAAACAACCGAAACCATCTGCTCTTTTTTCTCCTGCGGCAGGGAGTTTATATAGGCTTCGGTCGCGGTGTTGAAAATGGTCGTGATTTTCTTTGAAACAGTGATTTTCTGGCAAAATGCCACTGCCCGGCGCATGGGTTCGGGATCGGTCGCCTTGATGGTTCCTTCATCGCCGAGAATCTGTTTGGAAAGTGCGTTCACGCAGCCGATGAGCTTTGAGGCATCGTCGGCGTTTATCTCTTTGTTCCGGTCGGCAACCATGTCCTGTACTGCAGGAGGGACATCTTTGTCGCTTAAGGTGAGAATTAGGACTTTGTAATCAGTCAACAGATCCTTTTCAACAGCTTCACCGAAACCGATGCGATATATCTCTTCGCCGTAGAGCGACACATCGTCCATTGAACAGAGAATAGCGTCGAACCGGGCGGCCTTTCCTTTGGCGTCGTCGCTGTACAGGCGGGGGGTGGCGGTCATGTAGAGCCGCTTTTTCCCCTTGATGAAGTCGTTGTCGTGTACCTTCATGAAGGCCGAGGAATCTTCTTCCGTGAGCGCCACGCCAGTTGTGCGATGTGCTTCGTCGCAGATGATGAGGTCGAATTCACCGAATCGCTTGTTGATCTTAGCGATTTCTTTCTGGGCCTTTGCGATTACTTCTATCGATTGGTATGTTGAAAAAACAACCGTCATGCCGGCAGCGCGTTTTGCGTCAATATTTTTAAACTGGTAGACTATTTCCCGGACGTTTGTCGAGGCGGGCAGCGCCAGATCAACTACACTGAAGGTATCGGAATCTTCGTCTTTGGTCTTTTTTCGTGATACTTCGGGATCAGAACAGATACAGATGGCGTTGATTGGTTCTTCGGCGTCTGCCGACCATTCCCTGAGCGCCTGTCCTAAAAGTGAGATGGATGGTACCAGAAAAAGAATCAGTCCTTTGCCTTTTGTTTCGTTTTCTGCGATACGAAGCGTGGTGAACGTCTTGCCCGTGCCGCATGCCATTATCAGTTTGCCGCGATCGGCTTTTTTAAAGTATTCGTGCGCTCTTTCGAGGGCTTCTTTCTGGTGGGGCATCAAGACTTTTTTGGCAGTTCTCGATTCTACGCCGGCAATGCCTTTATCCAGTTTTTCCCAGTCAACAGGTGCTTGCCGTAAGTCGTATAAATTGATCCGTGTTACTGGCGGGTTCTGGTTCTGAATAGCCTCGGTGGCGTTGCTGCTCCATTTGTTTGTTGTGGAAATCCAGAGCCGGTGCGCGAATTTTGTTGTCTTGAGGTTTTCGTCCTTGAATTCGCGGCTGGATGTAGAAAGAAAAGAATCAACCGCGGCTTTATCTATTGTGGCGTCTTCCTGGAAGCACTTGCACTGGATTGCCCAGAAATCACCCAGCCAGGTCAACGCAACCAGATCAATGCCTGTATCCGTTCCGCCGAGATCTTTACGCCCAAAAAACTCGCTCCAGAGCCAGACTTTCTTGAACAGATTAGCGTATGTCGGGTCGGTAAGAAGATATGCCTGCATCAGCCGTTCAAAACGAGTACCTTTATCCCTTTCGGAAAAGGAAATCTTTCGGTATTTGTCAAGCAGATTGTCAAATGTCATAAAATTAAGCCCTACTGATTTATTATTATTCTTTCGATTCGTTTATATTGCTTTGTATTAGTGCACGACCCATATGTTTTAAAATGAAATTTGCCATTCATTCTTCGGCGCAAATACTATAATTTTGTTTAGAGTAAACATTTTTATAACTACTAAGGACTGATGACAATATTTTCTCAAATTTCATTCCTTTATGACTCATATTTTATTTAACAACTTTTGTCAAGACCCTAATTTGCTATTCTGGAAATACCCCAAAATTTTTCATAAATCCTCCGCAAAACTAAATCTTAGCTGGT
>DYEF01000022.1 GCA_020725805.1 Bdellovibrio sp. | reverse complement strand
TTGGGGACGGATTATCTGAAGTACTTAAAATCATTATTGATCTGGATAAAGCAGATGCTTAGTAAAGAGAAAAAAGTGAATAAAAACCAGCTAAGATTTAGTTTTGCGGAGGATTTATGAAAAATTTTGGGGTATTTCCAGATATTTCTTCATTTTACCCTTGACAAAACCAAAAATATATCTATATTAAACACTTGTTTTAAACAGATGTTTAATTCTGCATCGGACAGAATTGCATCTGCTTATACCTTTCATAGGGAGGTCTGTTGTGAAAAAAGCAGTTTTAATGTTTTCTGCCTTTATCCTTATTCCTTTCTATCTGGCAGCGGAGAGTTTTACTCTCGATGAGCTTTATGAACTTGCAATTAAAAACTCCAGAAGCATACAGATATCAAGACAGGATACCGAGATTGCAAATTACAACAAACTGTCCTCACTTTCCAATATGGGGCCGAAATTCTCAGCCTCCGCCAAATACCTTCACTGGAACGAACCAACCGACATATCCTTCGGTTTTCAGATTCCTCCACAGTTTGCCAATATGGGCATAAGCATACCGGATAAAATGCATGTAATGGATCAGGATACAAAGGATTTATCACTCACAATAACCCAGCCTATTACCCCGCTCTACTCTATGTATCAGGTTTACAGAATCAACAAACTCAATGAAGAGGCATCTTCGCTCGACCTCAGCAATCAGATGAAGGAGATAAAATACAGAGTTGCCGAGGCA
This sequence comes from Bdellovibrio sp., assembly GCA_020725805.1. Taxonomy (GTDB): domain Bacteria; phylum Myxococcota; class SpSt-1050; order SpSt-1050; family SpSt-1050; genus SpSt-1050. The sequence goes on along the minus strand of DYEF01000022.1, from coordinate 58,529 downwards.
TATTTTAATCTTTTAAAACTTCAGAAGACAAGAGAGAATCTGCTGCAGTCTATCAGACTTATTGAAGCATATCGGGAAAAGACAGAGCAGTTCTACAAAAACGGGATGGTTCAGAAAGATGATGTTATGAAGGTAGACGTAAAGCTTGCTCAGGTAAAAGACGGACTAAATGAAATCAATTCCGCTATCGAAATCCTGAAGGCATCACTGAATATACTCACAGGAAGGGATAAATATGCCGAAATAGAACTGAAAGATACATATACAAACGAGCCGGCCTCTTTTGATTACAGGCTCGACGATTGCATTGAGAAGGCGCTTTCAAACAGAGCAGACCTCAAAGGACTCAGGCTCAGGATTAATATGCTCGAGGCAAAAAGACAGGCAACGATAGGGACTCTTATTCCTGCCGTGGCAGGCCTCTTTACATATTCGCATCAGTGGGGAAATGCCTTTCAGAAGGAGGAGAGCTGGTTTATCGGGGTCTCTTTAAGCTGGACTTTCTGGGAATGGGGGACAACATATTTCCAGCTGAAGGCAAATTCCTCAGAGATACAGAAAGGAAAGAACGGGCTTTATGCAATGTCCGACGGAGTGGTTCTGGATGTAAAAAACGCATATTTCAGGGCAAAGAATTCATTCGAGGCAATTGCAAGCAACAAAAAATCAATCGAACTCGCTGAAGAAGTTTACAGAATCTCTGTCAAAAAATACGAAAATGCCCAGATTACTGCAACCGAGGTTCTGGATTCGGAAACGATGCTTACGACCTCAAAGATAAATTATACAAACTCACTTTATACATATTTTCTGAATCTTGAATACCTTAAGAAGGCAATAAACGAGAAGGAGGATTTATGAAAAGAATTTTTGCAGTACTGATATTATTAACACTCGTTTCATTTTCCTGTAAAAAACCGGACAGAGCCGGCAGTGAAAATACCGATAATCCGTCGGAAACTCTGACCGTATCTGCAATAAGGGCAAAGGATATCAAATCCCCTGACTATATCGAATATTCGGGGACCATCTTTTCCGAGCAGGATGTAACGGTTATGCCCGCCGTCTCCGGTGTAATCGCAAAGATATATACCGAAGAAGGGAGTTTCGTGAAAAAGGGAGGACTGCTCGCAATTCTCGACCAGCAGGAATTCGAGATAGGACTATCGCAGGCAAAAAACCAGTATGAATCTGCCAGACTTGCCTTCGAGCAGAGCAAGATCGATTTTGAAAGAACACAGAAGCTGTTCGAATCAAAGAGTATATCGGAGGCACAGTACGAAGGGATGAAGCTCAAACACCAGATTACCGAGAATCAGATGAAGATGGCACTCGACGGACTCAATATGGCCAAAAAGAGATTCGACGATTCATTCATCCGTGCACCGTTTGACTGCTATGTAACACACAGGCTCGTATCTCTGGGGACAAGGGTCAATATGATGCCGCCCACTCCTATGTTCAGAATCATCGACATAAATAACCTCCTCTTCAAATTGTCAGTTCCTGCTTCAGAACTCAGCAATTTCAGGGAAGGGGAGAAAGTAGAGATTACACTCAGCGATATATCCAGAAAGATCGAGGAACCGGTTTACAGGATTGTAAAGGACGTAGACCCGAGGAGTATGTCTTCACAGGTGATTATCAGGATAGACAACAAAAAATACAACCACGAACTCAAACCCGGGCTATTCGGGACAGCCAAAATTTTCTCGGAATCAATCAGAAACACATATATTCTGGACAAAAAATATATTTTATCGGCCGAAAACAGTAAAGGGATTGTATTCGTCTCAAACAGTAATACTGCAAAAGCACGTGAAATAAGCTTCAAGGAACTGAACTCTGTATCAGTGAGAATTATTTCCGGTCTTTCGGATGACGACATCATCATAACATCGGGGCTGAATGTCCTCAAAGAGGGGCGGTCTGTAAAACCAGTAATCAAATAGAGGTGATTTATGAAACTTGCAGAGATATCCATAAAACGCCCCGTATTCACCACAATGATGATACTGGCGATTATTACCTACGGGGTATATGCATACCTGAAACTTGCAATAGATATGTTCCCCAATATTGACTTCCCGATAATAACTGTAACCAGTATCTACCGCGGGGCGGATCCGGAGACCATCGAGACAAAGGTTACCAGAAAAATCGAGGAGGCTGTCAATCAGATAAGCAATATAAAGATGGTAAGTTCGCAGAGTCTCCAGAACGTATCGAACGTAGTCATACAGTTTGACCTTGATAAGGACATTAACATAGCGGCACAGGAAGTCAGGGATAAGATTACTACTGTTCAGAGAGAACTGCCGTCCGACCTTGACCCGCCCGTAATTCAGAAAGTGGATATGGGTGCAATGCCGGTTATATCTCTTGGAATAATCAGTGAAGGCGGAATTACCGAGACAGACCTTTATGATTTTGCAGATAAGGTGGTAAAGAAACAGATCCAGATCATAAACGGAGTCGGCAATGTCGAGATTATAGGAGGCAGAGAGAGAACAATCTGGATAAGACCCGAAGCAGATAAATTAAACGCACATAATCTTACAATCGATGATATTGTAAGGGCACTCGGGGCGCAGAATATAGATATCCCTGCCGGAAATCTTAATATTTCAGATTATGAGATATCTGTAAAATCCAAAGGCACAATAGATAACCTCGAGCAACTCAGAAACATAATGGTAACAAATATAAACGGTTCGATAATCAGAATAAAGGACCTTGCAGCAGTCGAGGATTCACTTGCAGAGGAAAAATCCCGTTCTATTCTTAAGGGTAAGAAGACCCTCTCTCTCGTGATAACCAAACAGCCCGGTACAAATACCGTTGAGATGGCAAGGAAAATCAGAACAATTATTCCTGAGCTCAACAAAATTGCTCCGTCAGGGGTAAAGGTAGAAACAATATTCGACAATGCCGTATTTATAGAGAATTCGATAGATGACGCCATCTTTGATTTGTATCTGGGAGCACTCCTTGCTATTGCCATTATCGGCGTCTTTCTGAGAAATATCCGTATGACAATAATTGCCGCGATTGCAATTCCCACATCTATTATTGGGACATTCGCAGCAATAAAGGCACTCGGTTTTACCTTAAATTATCTCACAATTATGGGACTCTCCCTCTCAGTCGGTCTCGTCGTGGACGACGCAATAGTTGTGCTCGAAAACATATTCAGACATTTTGAGAAGAAGAAGAACAGAATGGATGCGGCATATTCAGGGACAAGCGAGATTGGACTCGCCGTTATGGCCACCACATTTTCCATAGTTGCGGTCTTTCTTCCGGTTGCGGTTACACATGGTATGGTCGGCAGATTTATGAAACAGTTCGGAATAACTGTGGTTGTAGCGGTTATGATTTCACTTTTTGTATCATTTACTCTCACACCGATGCTCTCTTCGAGATTTATGAAACTGCCTTTGAGAAATTTCTTTACGATCAACGTCGAAAAGGCTCTTGACTGGCTCGACAGATTCTACGGAAAGATTGTAGGATGGGCACTCAATAACAGAAAAACCACACTCTTTATAGCTATAATATCTTTTGTCCTTACAATGTATATGGCCTCCTTTCTGAAGCAGGAGATGATGCCGATTACAGATCAGGGAGAATTTCAGGTAAATATCGAGACAAATGCGGGAAGTTCCCTCGAACATACCGCAATGGCAGCTCAGGAGATTTCAGATATCATTTCGAGAAGAGACGATGTTCTCTTCATCTTTTCCACAATCGGCGGAGGGAAACTCGAAAAGAAAGAGACTGCCTCGATAGTCGTAAAACTGAAACCCATTAAAGAGAGAAAGAAACGTCAGACTGAGATTATGGACGAAGTCAGAGAATCACTCAGATATTATGACAAGGCTACAATATCAGTTGTACAGAGGCAGGCGGTTGAAGTAGGTTCTTCTGCAGCAATTCTGCAGCTGAATATTCTCGGCAACGACCTCTCCAAACTAAAGGAGATAGCAGAAGATATCAAATCACAGATGATAAAGGCCGGAGGTTATACAGATATCGATATATCATACAAGGAATCCAAGCCGGAGCTCTCCCTGACTATCGACCGTGAAAAGGCGTCTCAGATAGGAATTCTGCCGGCAATGATAGGTTCCTCAATGAGACTTATGCTCGCAGGAGATAAGATTTCGGAATATAAAGAAGGCGGCAACTCTTACGACATACGAATAAAACTCGATGACAGGACCATTTCCGATATCAATAAGATCAAAAAACTGAAACTGAGAACTATGGCCCAGTTCCCTGTGGAGATAGGAAATATCGTCAGCGAGACTCCCGGCACATCAGCACAGAGCATCAACAGGCTGTTCGGGCAGAGGGTTGTAACCATATTTGCCAATTTTACAAAGGAAAAAGCCCTTGGTGAGGCTGTAACCGAACTCAATAATATGCTCAAAGGGAAACTTCCCGAAGGATATTCATACAGATTTACAGGACAGGCTGACTTTATGAAGGAGAACTTCCAGTCACTCTTCGAATCACTCTTACTCGGAATTATAATGATCTATTTTATTCTGGCATCCCAGTTTGAGAGCTTCATCCATCCCTTTACAATTATGTTTTCGCTGCCGTTTTCACTAATCGGAGCCATAGGCCTGCTTCTATTTTCGGGCTATAATCTTTCAATGACGACTATGATCGGATTTATTATGCTTATGGGTCTCGTGACCAAAAATGCTATTCTTCTCATAGACTTTGCACTAAAGGGCAGAGCAAGCGGAATGCCTCTCAACGAGGCCATTATCAGTGCCGGTACCATAAGACTCAGACCTATCCTTATGACAACCTTTGCCATGATTTTCGGTATGCTCCCTGTTGCACTCGGGAAAGCACTCGGTGCGGAGATAAGGGCGCCTATGGCAATTGCCGTTGTAGGAGGTCTTATTACATCTACCATTCTGACTCTCGTAATAGTTCCGGTGATATTCTCCTATTTCCAGTCTTTTGCCGAAAAATTCAAGGGAGTTGACAGTAATGGCCAGTAAATCCGAAAACCTGAACGTAAGAGAAAGAATCCTCTGCTATGCCGAAAAGCTCTTTACCGAGAAAGGATACTCAAACACCTCCATAAGAGATGTATGCAGGGCAGCCAATGCAAATATTGCCCTTGTCAATTACTACTTCAACAGCAAAGAGGAGCTTTATAAGGAACTTATCAAAACCAAAACCGAGCCAATGTTAAAAAGGCTTAAGGAGATAAGTGAGAATGACCTGATTTCCTCAAAAGACAAATTCTCTGCCCTGTTTGATGTCTATGAGGAATTCTATGAAAAGAACCAGAATCTGCCGCCCCTCATTGCCAGAGAGATTGTCACCAATACTGAAATCTCCCGGTGGTTTCACAAGAATATAATAGCAAAGGAACTCAGGCTGATTAAAAAGATATTCGAAGACGCCCAGAGGGAGGGCATAATCACTGACAGATATGACCCCGTAACACTTATGAATTTCAGCATGGGCGCAATTATGTTCATACTCGCAGGAACCAATATGGTACATAAGGTGCTTGGCAAAGAATTTATGGTCAGGGGAACCATAAGAGAGAAGATCGAAAACATCAGAGAACTACTGATGAACGGAATAAAAAAGACAAACCGTATCTAAATACTGATTATCCCCATCTCCACAGCCCTTCTTACGACCTCCGAGCGTGAAGATGTACCGAATTTTCTGTAGATTTTTGAGAGAACAGTCTTCACAGACCTGTATTTAAGACGCAAAGCCTCGCTTATCTCTCGGTTTGTCAGCCCCCTCGCAAGAATCCCGATTACCTCTATCTCCTCCCGGGTCAGTTCAACAGACTGCTCCTCTGTCTTTATTTCCCTCTTACCCGAAGAAAAATAGTTCAGAAATCTCCCCGCCATATCAGGAGATATGACAGCACCACCCGAGAGAACCTCGCTTATTCCGTCTTCTATATACCTTGCACTGTTATTCTTTGTTATATATCCGGAGGCGCCAAAGCGGAGAGCCAGAAAGAGTTTATCTTCATCAGTATAGGTGGTAAGAATTATAATTTCTGTATCCGGAGAACTGTTTTTGATGAACTGAATCAGGTCAATACCGCTCCCGTCCGGCAGATTGATATCCAGCAGAACGATATCATAAACGGAAATATCAGATACCCTCCTAAATTCGGTAATTGTACCAAAGAGATCTATCTGTACAATCTGCCTGTTTGTCCTCAGATATTTTCTTATCTGCTCTGCATATCTCTTACTGTCTTCCACAATTGCAAGTCTGATTTCATGCATATTCAGAAATTCTCAATTTCCTTAAGAAGTACGTCGATTACCTCTTCCTTCAAAACCTTTCTCAGAATCCTGCCTTTCTTGAACAGGAGGGCATCATATTTGCCGAACGCAATTCCAATATCTGCCATTTTTGCCTCACCGGGCCCGTTTACCTCGCACCCCATAACCGCCACCTTAATATCCTTACCGATATTTCGCACCCTCTTCTCAAGTTCACCGGATATCCCGATAATATCCCCGTTCGTCCTTCCGCAGGTGGGACAGGAGATTATATCTACTCCTCCCCTTCTGAGTCCCAGAGCCTTGAGCATCTTCAGTGCGACATCCACCTCATAGACCGGGTCGGCACTGAGCGAAACCCTGAGAGTATCCCCGATACCTCCAAAAAGAAGAATTCCTATGCCAAGGACAGATTTCACCGTACCTGATAAAAGTGTTCCTGCCTCCGTAATACCAAGATGCAGAGGAAAATCATAAATCTCAGAGAATCTCTGATAGACCTCTATCGTCTCCAGAACATTACTGCTCTTAAGGGATACCTTAATATTTTCATAACCGAGAGAAGAGAAAAGGTCGATATACCTTCCTGCCGCAAGAAGAATTGCATCGGTTGTGCTTGAAACATTAGCAGAATCATGCGGAAGAGAACCGCTGTTAACACCTATTCTGATGACGGTATTGTGGTCTCTTGCAGCCCTGATGACCTCTTTTACACGCTCCTTCGGACCGATATTACCGGGATTTATTCTGATACCATCTGCACCTCTTTTGATTGAACTTAGGGCAAGCCTGTAATCGAAGTGGATATCAGCCACAAGCGGCACATCAGGCAACTCCTTTTTGATATCGCCGACTGCCTTAGCGGCATCATTATTGTTGGCGGCCACCCTTACTATATCACACCCTGCCGATACGAGCTCCTTGATCTGTCTTAACGTCTCTTCCAGATTCTCAGTCCGGGTGTTACACATCGACTGAACTGAGATATCCGCATCTCCCCCGATAAGTATCCTGCCCAGTTTAATCTGACGTGTCTTCCTGCGGATTATCAATATTCCTCACCGCCTTCATCAGCATTATTCTCAAAACCCTTCTGCATCTCCATTACCTTCTTCTGCATTTCAATAGCCTTATTCTGCATCTTCAGCATCTGCTTCTGTGCCTCGTCGAGGGATTCATTCATATCGGGTTCGGTTTTCGAATCGGACTTGGGGAGATTATACGGATTCTCATTATTTATTCCGCTCCCCTGCGGCTGGGAAAAATCCCTTGCCTTGGCGGGCGCCGCTTTGAACTTTACCTTCTTTTCAGATGTCTTATCTAAAGGTTCCGGTTTTGACAGAGGTTTATTATACTCATCGATTGCAGCAAGAATCTTTTTGAGTATGTCCTTTCTTATCTCAGGGTCAAGGTCAGATACCTTAATCTGTTTGGTCAGGGCATAAACCGTCGTAAAAGTCTTATTGATACGGTCCTTCCTCTCCTTGTATTCCTGTGTAGTAAGTTTGCAGGTATTGTAATCATTACAGAGGCTCGTCTGCTGGTCTTTTAAGAACTGCATAAATTCACTCGCCTCCTGCAGAACCTTCGTCTCGCTCTTATATGAACCCTCTGCTGTCGCAATCTGTGCAGCAGAGACCTTCGCACCGACATTTAAGTCCTCGGCCTGATATTTGATGACATTTTCACGGCAGTTCTCCCTTACAATCATACCGATTGGTTCAGGACACTGATATTCGGAATACTGAAACTCGGCAGGAACGTAATTGGGCGACGGACAGGCAGAGAATGCCAGCAGGGATATTACAATAATGATATTTTTCATATTCAAAACCTCCTTGGAGCGTTTTATAGCACTCCTGAAAAACATAGTCAAAAACTAAAAATGTTCAAATGAGTTATACCTCTTTTTCAATCCTCTTATTCTCAGACCCTTCTTTCTGACTATTTTACCTATGACAAAGAATCCGTTTTCTTTAATGAGTTTTTTGGGGATATTCTTTCTGAGTGTCACGAGTAATCTGTAGTCTTCGCCGCCCGAGAGTGCAAAATGAAAAATATCCTTCCCGTTCTCCCTGCAGTAATGCCGCAGTTCCTCCGAAACCGGTATAGAATCTGAGTCTATCTCCGCCCCGCACCCGCTGCTCTCAAGAATATGCCCCAGATCACCTGTCAGACCGTCACTTATATCAATCGAAGATGTAACATAATCCCAGAATTTTCTGTTTCCGTAATATACGATATCGGGACTGAAAAACGCATCGGTGAGTCCCCGGTACCTTCCTGCAGGAGCTCTGTCCTTACTCAGTATCTCTACTCCGGCAGAGGCATTGCCAAGCGTGCCGCTTACGGCAATAATATCACCCGCCCCTGCTCCTTTTCTCAATCTCAGATTTTTACCATCAACCTGCCCTATCATTACAAGATCAAAGAAGAGGTCTGACTTTACGGAAGAGACATTCCCCCCGATGAGCTGAATTTTATTAATATTGAGTTCGGAAATTACCCCGTCTATATATCCGGGGATAAAACTGCTCTGTTTTTTATCGCTGAGTCCGACTGACAGAAGTGCATACTTCGGAATTCCTCCTTTTGCAAAGATATCGGACATGTTTACCCTCACAAGTTTTCTTCCCAGATATTCGGGTCTTCCCCAGTCCCTTCTGAAATGAATATTCTCTACCTGTGAATCGACCGTAACAAGGAGTTTTTTACCGTTATCTATCAGCGCACAGTCATCACCTATCCCTATTATAACGTCATTTGATCTGACCTTAATCTTTCTGTGTATCTTTCTGATAAAATCAAATTCAGCCATAGTGTTCATTTATATAAAAAAATCCCCAAAATCAAATAAAGTTTTCGCAGGTTTGATATTAAAACAGCAATCCGGTATTTACATCAATGATTTTCTGACCTCATCCTGATTCTTTCTGCACTCATATTTATTCTTGAATTTTTTCTAACATACGGATAAATTGTAATTTACCTTTTATGCAAGGAATATTTGGTATGAGAAAAATTCACATTATTTTTTCTGTTACGGTAATTCTTACTATTCTCTCGGGTTTTATCTGCACGAAAAGAGAGCTGATGGCAGAAAAGAGCAGTAACCCTTCAAAGCAGGAATTACCTGCAAATACCGTAAAGACAGCCGAGTCCGTCAGATATTCACCTGAGGCGGAAGAATTTATCAGATATTATGAGAAGAACAGCAGTACACAGAATACGAAAGACCTTTTGAAAAGACTCTCGGAACTTGCAGACAGAATCAAATTCGAGGAAATAAAAAAACTGACGGAAGTGACCCACAATGAGGCAAAAGAGGTCTTAAGATACAGGTTGATCAGATATTATCTCCATTTCGGTGAGACATACAAACTAAGCAGTGAGATAGCCACGTTCAGAAAAGAATTTCCCAATTCTGCATTCATAAAGGAGATTTCGCTCATAGAAAAGAACATTCAGAGCATAGTAAACGTCTCTCCGAATAAAATCGGCATTCTGCTCCCTCTTTCAGGTAAATACAAAACCTTCGGAGAACAGTTTATAAAAAATCTGGAGCTCTTCAGCGGCTTTCTTAGGGTCGAGAATCCCGACGAAAATGACCTGAGATATGTGAGCAATGACGGTCTGGAACTTGTATTCAGGGATACTGAAGGTGATGAGAACAAGGCAGAGAAGGCAGCCAGCGAACTTATAATGAAGGAAAATGTTTTGGCGATATTGGGGCCTGTATTTCTTCAGGAAAGCGTAAAAGTTGCATATCTTTCGAATAAATACAAAGTTCCGGTAATGATACTCTCCAGAAAGGACGATATAACCGAGACAGGTGAATACGTATTCAGAAACTGCCTTACCAACAAGATGCAGGCAACATATCTGGCAAGATACGCCGTAGAAAAACTCAAACTCGAGACATTCGGGATAATCTATCCGAACAATAACTACGGCGTCGAACTCACAAACTACTTCTGGGACGAGATAGACAGAAACAACAAGGAGATTACCGGCGTCGAGTACTATGAGGTCGACCAGACCACATTTACTGCCCCTGCAAGAAAAATCACAGGTAAATTCTATCCCGAACTCCGGACCAAGAAGAAGACGGAAGATATAGAACTGCCTAAATGGGCAGAGGGGTTATCAGGTGCAAGGCTGGAGGCTCTCTTAAAAAAGATGAAGGCCAACTTCCCTCCAATTGTCGACTTCGATGCACTCTTCATTCCGGACTACTACGACAAGGCCTCGCTCGTTGTCCCGGCTATTGCCTATGAGGATGTTATGTTTACCAATGCCCGCAAAAAGGAACTCGAGAATGCCCAGAAGGTTCTCGGTATAAACAAGATAAAACCTGTCCAGCTTCTGGGAGCAAACGGATGGAACTCCGATGAACTTATAAAGAGAATGGGCAAATATGCCGAAAACGCAATTTTTATAGACGGATTCTTTGCTGATTCGGAGAACGAGGCAACCAAAAAGTATGTATCTGAATACTCTTTAAGATATCAGACAAAGCCCAACCTGATTGACTCTCAGTTTTACGACTCGATTCTCATTACACTCAATATTCTCCGCAACAAAAAACCCCAGACGAGAGATGAATTCAAAGATGCCCTCAAAAATATTCAGGGTATTACTGGTTCGGCCGGAGAACTCAAAACCAATAATATCCGTGAAATTGTCAGGCCACTGAAAATCCTGTCCGTTAAGGACCAGACAATAGTCGAAATCGACGAAATCAGATTCTGATGTCTCTTTATATTTTTGCAAATCTGGCTGCAATGATGCTTTACGGCGAGACATACTATCACCTCAGGGTCAGTTCAGGTGACGAAAATGAGACCGAGAGCTGTTACAGCTGTCATACCTCGCTCGTACTCGAAAAGAAGGATTTTATGCCTGTTATTCAGGAACGGCAGTCGGTACATTTCAAAAACGGCAAATTCTGCACCAGCTGTCATAAGGAAGAGACTTATATCCTGAAAAAGACGGAGAGCCCAAAAGACAGGATATTCTCCGCATGTCCGTTTTACAAAAAACCAAAGTATGACAGGCATAAAATAAATGAGATATGCGGCAACTGCCACAAACAGGAATATGAAGACCTGCTAAATGGTGTTCACAAGAACAAACTCGACTGTGTATACTGCCATTACAGTCACGGAATAAAAAAGGCAAGTCTGGATATAATCAGACCGGACAGGTGTTCATCCTGCCACCGATATCCGGATATCGCTCCGGTCAAGGATGAGTTCAGAAAGGCTGAGACAATACTACTCGCCACAGAATCGCATCTTAACAGATTCCGCTCCGAGATGCCCGAAATCTACGAGAAATATACGTCCAAGATAAATCTGTCACGTGAAAACATGAAATCACAGCGTCACAGATTCATAAGAGCCGATATCTCCTCAAACTCGAACTACATCCTCCTTCTCTCGGGACATATAAGGAAGGAGATAAATTCGGAACTTGAAAGGATAAAGGTCAGAAGACTTATTACAATTGCCATTGCAATTATAATTATGCTTGCCATAACGGGGGTTTTATACTATCTATACCAGTATTATAAGTGGAGAAGGACTTTGAATAAAAAGTAATTCCATCAAGGAGTCAACAATGATTAATTCAACCAAGAGACTTATTATTCCCTTATTTATTCTCCTTTTTGCCTCTGTTTCGGTTTTTGCTCAGGAGGCACCGAAGAAGCCGGTCAAGCTCACAGAAGAGACAGTAAACCAGATTTCAACTGAAGCAATCAACAAGTTCTTCTCGGAAGAAAGACCGAAACTTCTGGAGGAAAACAAAAAGGCAATCGAGGAAGCAATAAAGACATCACAGGAAGAAAACAAAAAAATACTTGAGGAACTGGAAAAGAGGATACTCGAGACCACAGATAAGAATATTCAGGAAAAGGCCAAATCCATATCTGAAGAGACAGTAAAAGCAAAAATCGACGAATACGCAAAGCAGAGAGAAGAGGCGGAAAAGCTGAAGGCAATCAACGGACCCGGATTTGTCTATGACGAGAATACAGTATTCAGATTCAGTTTCGAAACACTCATCAGGGGTGAGCTTACAGACAATATGACCGATTACAACAGTGCAAATGACGACTCTGAGATGAGGATACTCCAGAGGTCCGTATTCGGCGGAAGCGTCAGCTATAAAAACAGGCTGTCAGCCACCTACAAACTCAGACACACACAGGTCTGGGGAGACCAGAATCTGAACGTTTTTACCGAGACAAAGACTACCTCACTGAAAGTACCTCTGGATACGGTTTACAACTCACTATACAAGGGCAATCACGGTCTGGGCACATATGAGGCATCCGTGGAAATCGGTAACTTCAGGGATATTCCTCTCACACTTAAGGCAGGACTTTTGCAGCTTAATTACGGAGACGGCAGATTCCTTGGTGCAGATAAAAAATGGTTCATTGAGTCAGAACCCTCTACAGCCGCTATCCTGAAATACAGCATTACAAAGCACGACTTTCACCTTATTTACTCTAAAATCAGGGAATCCGAAGTTCTGAGAATCAATAACAAACTCTACAAGACACCGGGAGATGACCTGATAGGGCTATATTATTCCGGAAAGATAACCGATGATATAGTTATAGATGGCTACGGCTTTTACAACCGCGTAGGTCCGGATGTAACATCCTCATCAGGTGAGGATATTAACGTAGGGACGCTCGGCATCAGAACGGATTCTGTTTTCAGCAAACTAAAGGTCAATGCCGAAATGATGTTTCAGATTGGTAAGAACCGGGGAAGAGACCATATAGCAGGTGCAGCAGATTTAACACTCAAATACCATCTCCCCCTGAATATGTCACCTTATGTATGGGGCGGATTTGCCTATGCAACGGGCGATTCGGGTTCAAAGGACCAGTCACTGCAGTTTTTACAGTTCTACGGCACAAATGAGTGCAGATACGGAATTATGAATCAGACAGCTCTCTCAAATATAATCCTTCCAAGAGGCGGTATAGGTATCTATCCGCTGCCGAGACTGAATATCGCCCTGAATTACTACTATTTTATGCTGGCATCCTCGAAGGGAATTGTATATGACGGACGATACAACCTTTCACTTTATGACCCCAAGGGTGAAAACGGCAGAAATCTGGGCTGGGAGACAGACCTTATAATTAAGTTTACCTACAACAAAAACCTGACTTTATCTGCCGGCTATGCCTTATCCCAGCCGCTCGATTATCAGATAAACCAGTCGAGTTATCTCTATAAGGATGCACAGGGTAATCAGGTAGTTCTGGGCAATGATTTCGTCCACTTTGGTTTTGGTATGATAAATCTTAACTTTTAATCAGGTTTTTTAAGAGGTTTATATGTCAAAGACTTACGAATTCGAAATAGACACAAAATTTTATCCTCAGGACGCTGTATATTCTGTCGCCTACCTTCTGCTCGAAAAGTATTACGTCAAGCTCAAAAGCGGAAAAAAAGACAGTATTGTTATGCAGCTCACATCCGATACAGCTCTTGACAGGAAACAGACTGACGACCTGATGCGCAGGATAGAACAGGAATTAATCAATCAGACCTTACGACTCAAAATAGCAAAAGAGAATCAGAAACTCAGAGAATATATTCTCGGGAAGGCACTTCTCGGAGCGCAGTTCGGGGCAATTGACAATTCGGCAGAGAGTCCGGTAACGGATGAGGATTATATCGATGACCCGCTCGGGATTGCCACTCCGTGGGAAGAGCAGAAAAAGAAATCCGGCAAAAGCACAAAAGGTAAAAGCCCGAAGAAGAAGATACAAGAGAAGAAATGAAAAATCTTCTTGCAAAAAGAATCGATTCAAAACTCAAGAAGCTGACCAGTGAAGTGCTGGGCTTTGATATTGAAGAAAAGATAAAGCAACTCCCCACACCGGTCAATGAATTCGGTTATGACCCGTTTGGTTTCAAGCCGGAAACACTTAAATATGCCGCTCTGCCGGCATACATAATCTACCGGTATTACTTCAGGGTTCAGGTATTTGATATAGAGAATGTACCTGACAGAAATATTATGTTCGTTGCAAATCACGCGGGTCAGCTCCCTTTTGACGGTTTTCTGATTGCCGCTTCCCTTCTGCTCGAAAAAGATCCTCCGAGACTTGTCCGTTCGATGGTTGAGAAGTGGGCACCAACGCTCCCCTTTGTCAGCACCTTCTTTGCACGCACAGGACAGATAGTCGGGACTCCCGAAAATGCAATAAAACTTCTTAATATGAAAGAGAGTCTTCTTGTCTTCCCCGAGGGCGTGAAGGGAATCAACAAGACCTTCGACAAGAGATATCAGTTACAGGAATTCGGTACCGGATTTATGAAAATAGCAATGGCTACAAAGACACCTATTATTCCCGTTGCAGTAATCGGGTCAGAAGAACAGCAGCCGTCCTTTGCCAATCTGAAAAAGATAGGTGCCATCTTCGGAATGCCGGCCTTCCCTATTACACCGACATTCCCGTGGCTCTTTCCGGTAGGTATTCTGCCCTACCCTGTCAGATACAGAATCCACTTCGGCAGACCGATGACCTTTACCGAAAGTCCCGAGGGTGATGAAGATATTCTGATGAGAAATGTCTCTGAAGTAAGGTCAACGCTTCAGTCTATGATATACACAGGTCTTAAAAAGAGAAAATCAGTCTTCTGGTAAATTATGAAAGAATACATTCTTATAAGCGGAATCTGCGGAAATTTCGGAAAGGAACTGGCGGCATACCTTCACAGGGAACACAAGATTATCGGCCTCGACAGAAGGGAATTCAGTGACAGACCAAAAGATATAATCCATTTCCAGCTTGACATCAGACGTAAGAAAATCGAAGAGATATTCAGAAAATATTATATCAAGATGGTCATTCATCTGAATATCATTCACAATCCAAGGGTCGGTTCGAAGGAACACTACGAATTCAACCTGACAGGCACTTCCAATCTGCTCGAACTCTCCCTGAAATACAAGGTCCCGCAGTTTATATTTCTCTCATCCGCAGATATTTACGGACCTTCTCCGGACAATCCGCTCTTTATCCCCGAGAGCCACCAGTTATACGGCTCCAAGAATATCCCGATTCTGAGAGACCTTGTGGAGACGGACCTGCTTGTCCAGTCATACTTCTGGAAGGCCCCTTCAATGCTGACTACCATTCTCAGACCCTGCCATATTGTGGGGATGAATATCAGTAACGGAATTATGCAATACATAAGAAGCAAAATTGTACCCACAGTTGCGGGTTTTAATCCGATGATTCAGATTATGCATATCCGTGATTTATTCCGTGCAATAGAGATGATTATGAAAAACAGGGAACGGGGGATTTTCAACATATCAGGACAGGACCAGATACCGCTTCTGACTTTACTCAAAGAGATCGGGATTACCCATCTGCCCATACTTCCTCTTTTTGAGAAAACAACATTTAAGGCACTATTTGCGGCCGGACTGACCTCACTTCATCCGGAGCAGGTCGATTTTCTCAAATATCCCTGTATGGTGGACGACAGCAGGATAAGAGAGAGGCTTTCATTTCTCCCTTCCTACAAAATCAGCGATATTATCCGTGAGATAAGACTCGCAACCAACATAAACAGACTATGAAATTCATTGACGAGGCAAAAATATATCTGAAGGCAGGGAGAGGCGGCAACGGGTGTATGAGCTTCAGACGGGAGAAATACAGACCATTCGGGGGTCCGGACGGCGGAGACGGAGGCAAAGGCGGTGATATAATATTCATAGCCGACTCACAGATGACAACCCTTGTGGACTTCAGATACAGAAGACACTATTTTGCGGCAAACGGTGAACACGGTAAAGGCTCGGATATGTATGGCAGAAATGCCGAACCGCTGATTATTAAGGTACCTGTCGGGACACTTGTTTTTAACGACGAGACAAATGAACTGATTGCGGAGTTTACATACGATGGCCAGAGCGAGGTCATCGCAAAGGGAGGAAGAGGCGGTTTCGGGAATATCCATTTCAAATCTTCCACTAATCAGGCCCCGAGGATTGCCACTAAAGGTGAGGTAGGAGAGGAGATTACTGTAAGACTCGAGCTGAAACTCTTTGCAGATGTAGGAATCATAGGACTTCCGAACGCAGGTAAATCCACCCTGATTTCCGTAGTTTCGAACGCACGCCCCAAGATCGCGGATTATCCGTTTACGACACTCGTACCCAATCTCGGAGTCGTAAGATATTCGGATGAACTCTCCTTCGTAATGGCAGATACTCCCGGTCTCATCAGGGATGCACACAAGGGGGTGGGTCTCGGTGACAGATTTCTGAGACATATCGAGAGGTGTAAGATATTTGTGCATATTGTTGCCTACAGCCCCGACAGAGATATCATCAAAGACATCGACGATATCAACTATGAACTCAAAATGTACAATCCCGAGCTTCTCAAAAGGCCACAGATAATCGCCGTCAACAAGATCGACCTGATTGCAGATAAAAGTGAGATAAAGAAAGTCGTAGATAGAATTAAAGCAAAGAAGAAGAGATACAGGGTAATTCCCATAAGCGGAGTCACAAGAGAAGGTATAGGGGAACTTATCAGCACCGTTGCAAAAACACTCAAAAAAGCGGGAGAAAAAGAGAATGAAAAGAGAAGAAATAGCAAATGAAGTAAATAAACACATCGGTGAACTGAGAGCCCTTGGTGTGGAAGAGATAATAATCAGCAGGGTGTGTTCCCTCGAGAATACAACTGACTGCACAATTCCGGTCATCGTAAAATCAGGCCGAGACAATTACGAATCGTATAATGCCATTCAGGAGTTTCTTACAAGAAACATCTCCGAACTTATTGAAGTAATACCATACGATTCATTCGAGGCAAAAACTGATGACCACTTCGATGAGGATTCCATCACAATCAGAACCAACGGGGAGAATCTATGAATTTTACATTTTTATCAGAAGAGGAGAAAAGACTCTTTGAGAATCAGTATAAGCAAATACTGACGATAGGATTCAGTATAATAGCAAGTATTCCTATCTATCTTGTGGTCGGAAATATGATTGAATTCGAGAAGCAGAATTTACCGAATCCTTCGGTGAGATATATTTTTCTTGGCGTTGCACTTCTGATTGCATTCCTTATCAGAATAATACGAAGCATAATTCTGCAAAAGCAGGAGAGAACCACCTTCATTCACCTTATGAACCGTCTCAAGGCGTCTTCTATTATTACCTTTGCCTTATGTGAGGCGATTGCAATAATAGGGATAACCGAATATTTCCTTACAGGTATGAAGATGGACCTTTACCTGATGCTCTTTCTCTCTCTCGTCTTCTTTGCAGTCCACTTCCCCAGAAAATCCCGGTGGGAATATTATATAAACCTGCACATAAGGGAATTTCAGAAATAAGGCGGGATTTGTTAAGAGAAAAATTCATCAAAACTGCCTATTGAAGGAGAAAAGGCCTGAGATTATTTAATCTCTTCTTCAGAGAGATTGACAGAGAGAGAGAATTCCTCCTCCGGCTTAAGACTCATATCAAAGACAAGGATAAATGCAGAGCCCTGATATGTTCTCTCGAAACCATCCTCCGACTGGGAGACGGTCTCTACCGGGAAGTGCCAGAGATTGAATATCCTGTCTGAATTCAATACAAAATTCCTCTTCAGATAACCGTCCGACAACCAGAAACGTGAAATGCCTATCGCTGTTATAATATCCCTGAATCTTTCGACTCTCATATTCTCGGTCGGTATTACGAGCAGCCTGTCAGGTGCATCTGCGGCCAGAAGCGACATATTCATTTCCACGGCAAAGTAACAGTCGATACTGCTTTTAGAGCAGTTCTTTATCCTATATAAGACCCCAAGCTCCGGTCTTGATGCAGAGAGTTTGAACTTCTTACTCATACTCACAGGCAGTTCCATTCCCTCCACCCTTATTAATCCCTCGGTCTCACACTCAACACTCGCCGCCCCCTTGCGGTCCTTTCTCCTGTACCTGTACTGACTGCCTATCAGTGTCCCGAGTTCGGTATATGACTCATTACGGATTGAATTAACATCACAGTTCTTACCGATAAAATGGTCCATAAACGAATATCTCGGATATTTATCATAAATGAGATAGTTTTCCAGCCCGCTCTCCTTGCTCTTTACAATATCGTGGATGGATTTTACCTGACCACTGTCCGTTGAATTGTTCTTCATAAAGAGCTTGTGATGGTACCCTTCCGGTCTTCTGCCGAGTACATTTGTGAGACAGAAACTGACATCCTTGAAATCAATCTCCTCAACTGATGCACCAAAAGAAGGTTTGATAATGCAGTATATATCGTTCGAATCAAGCGTAATCTCGTTATTGAGGTCATCATCCGTATCCACTATCTCGGAGACAGCCCACTGGCCTCCCCTGTATTCATCCAGAATCCTGTGCGCCCTTATAACATTTTCGTAAAGGGCGTTTCTCAGATAATTGAGATAGAGACCTCCGAAGAGCCCGTGCCAGTAAGAACAGTTGCACTGCGCCATATATATATGTCTCTTTGCCTCATCTCTGACTTTCTGACTCCTTATCGTATCTATCCTTTCGGAGAGTTTGAGGACTCTTCTGTAAATCCTGTTGGATTCGGGGTATTTTGACAAAAAATTGAGCCATATACCGCCCCTTACAAAAGGCTCGTACTTATGAAAGAGGTTATTATCCTTCAGGTATCTGAGAAATTCCTCATATACCGGAATGGCATCCGACGGAAGGGACCACTCCATCATCTCCTGATACGATGCAGTTGGGAGGTATATCCGTTCAGTCGGAGCATACTGTGATATAAATTCAGATGGGAGCGACATATTCAGCCACGAGTCATTGGACGAGATGGCCTCGAAGAAACGGTTGAGCCAGCCCTTTTCATATACCCATTCGAATGTCTTTGGCCAGATTCCGAACTTTTCACCGTCATCCCCGTAGCAAATGCCTGCAAACCCCCTGTTGTGTGCATCTCTCAGTATCCTGAGTGTCTCCTCCGGCTCTGCAAAAGGTACTGCATATCTGAGTCTCTGGGCAATAGGAAAGATAAGAAGCATCTTACCCGCCTTATCGGTCACATAGTAACCGCCAAGGTCATCCGGTTTCTTCCCGGCATAGGTAAAGTGAGCATCATCGACCAGAGTATACTCAATACCGGTACCATCCAGAAATGCCGGGAGAGCGGGTTCCCAGACCCTTTCTGTAAGCCACATCCCTTTGGGATTCTGGCCAAACTGTCCTGATATGAAATCGTTCATCATTTTTATCTGGCCTTTTATATCCTTTTCGGAAAGTATCGAAAGCATAGGTTCATAGAAACCTCCCGAGAGCATCTCTATCCTGTGTTCTGCGCAAAGGCCTCTCAGCTTTTCGATAAATTCCGGTCTGTTTGCCATAATCCATTCATAGACCGGTCCGGATATATGAAGACCTATCCTTATCTTAGGGTATTTCTCGAGAACATCAATAAAAGGTTTATAGCTCTTTTCATAAGCCATTTCAAATACATGTCCGAAATTGCCAACCGGCTGATGATTATGTACAACAAATATCAGATTCATCTTATCCATAAGATTCCTCCGGTCAAAATCAAAATTTTATCTGATTATCTCTTTTATCAGTTTAGGTGGTCTTACAGGCTTTTTATCGATTTTGAAAGCCCTGTCGAGCCTGAACTGAACTGACTCGAGTACTTCCTTTATTCTTTCGCCGTCATTATAATGAATCACGAGGAGCGGGTCTCCCTTATTGACCCTGTCTCCGACCTTTTTCAGGAGGACAAAACCGACTGCGTGGTCTATCTTCGAATCGACCTTCTCCCTGCCTGCACCAAGTGACATCGCCGCAAGACCAACCTCCTCGGCATTTATCTCCTGTATGATTCCCTTCTGCTTTGCAATAAATATCTTGGTATGCTTAGCCTGCGGGAGACGGGTATAATCATCCACTACACATGGGTCACCGCCCTGAGCCTCTATCATCTCCTTCATCTTGATTAAGGCCTCTCCGGATACAATCGAATTGGCAACCTTTGACCTTGCCGTCTGAATGTTGTCGGCCACCTTTCCGAGGACGAGCATATGCGCCGCCAGTTCACAGGAGAGATTGGAGAGGTCATTGACCACCTTACCCTTCAGGATATCAAAACACTCGATGAGCTCGAGGGCATTACCGATATTCTGTCCGAGCGGCTGATTCATATCGGTTATCAGTGCCACTACCTTTTTATTCATCTTCTTGCCGAGATTGACAATAGTAAGGGCAAGGGAACGGGCATCCTTCATAGTCTTCATAAAGGCACCAAGACCCACCTTGACATCCAGTACAAGGCCGTCAATCCCCTCGGATATCTTCTTGCTCATAATAGACGAGCAGATTAGCTGAATCGATTCGACTGTGCCGGTCACATCCCTCAACGCATAAAGTTTCTTGTCTGCAGGAACCAGATTCTTTGTCTGCCCTATGAGGCAGATTCTGTGTTTCTGAAGGATAGAGACAAAATCCTTATTGGAGATTTCTGTCTTTATACCGGGAATGGATTCGAGTTTGTCGAGAGTCCCGCCTGTATGTCCCAGACCTCTTCCCGAGACCATAGGCACAACAATCCCGCAGGCCGCAGCAATAGGTGCAAGAATGAAAGACGTCTTGTCACCGACCCCGCCGGTCGAATGCTTGTCGATCTTCGGGAGTTTTATCGAAGAGAGGTCTATCACATCACCGGTCTTTATCATTGCATTCGTCCACTCGTAGAGTTCCCTGTCATTGAGACTGTTGAAATATATCGCCATAAGAAGTGCCGAGACCTGATAATCGGGTATTTCGCCCTTTGTATAGCCGTTTATTATCCATTTGATTTCTTCGGAGGTAAGTTCCTTTTTGTCTCTCTTCTTCTTGATTAATTCATACATCCTGTACATTTCAAATCTCCTTATTTTATTTCGGGCAGAAACGACCTGCCGGGCAGACCATTGCTGACTCCGAACCATTCAAGTACCGTTTTACCTATATCTGCGAATGTATCTCTTACGCCAAGGAAAACGCCTTCTCTTGCCGACGGAGAATAGACAAGGAGCGGGACACGCTCTCTGGTATGGTCGGTGTGAGCCGTAAATGTCGGGTCACAACCGTGGTCCGCCGTAATAATCAGAATGGATTCATCATCGATTTTATCCATAATCCGTTTAAGATTCGAATCGAAGTATTCGAGTGCACCGGCATAACCTTCAATATCCCTGCGGTGTCCGTACACCATATCATAATCTACCAGATTGACGAATATAAACCCACGCTCTTCGGATACAGCCCTGACTGTCTTCTCGATCCCGTCTGCATTGCCGTCCGTGTGTATTGATTCTGTAACACCCCTGCCGGCAAATATATCATAAATCTTGCCTATTCCTGTAACCTTTATTCCCGATTCAGAGAGGAGGTCAAGTGCTGTCTTATGAGGCGGAAGCATCGAAAAGTCCTTACGGTTGTAAGTCCGCTTAAATGAACCGGGACGACCGACAAAAGGTCTGGCAATTACCCTTCCTATCCTGAGTCTGTCGCATATATCCCTTGCAATCTCACAACCTCTGTACAGCTCATCAAGAGGTATAATCTCTTCGTGGGAGGCTATCTGGAATACCGAATCAGCAGAGGTATAGACAATCCACTTTCCGGTCTTCATATGTTCCTCACCCAGTTCGGCAATAATCTCAGTCCCGCTCGCAGCCTTATTGCCTATGACTCCCCTGCCGGTTCTTCTGCTGAATTCATCGATTATGTCTCTGTCAAATCCTTGCGGGAATAGTGCAAACGGTTCATCAAGTATTATACCGCTCATCTCCCAGTGCCCGGTCGTGGTATCCTTACCTTTGCTCTTTTCATTGAGTATCCCGAATGAACCACAGGGTCTCTCCACTTTCGGAATTCCGCTTATGTAATCAGAGATAATATAACCCAGTCCCAAGGATGCAAGGTTAGGGAGGTTCAAGAATCCCCTCTTCTTCCCCATATTCACGAGAGTATCGGCACCACTGTCTTTATACATATCTGCATCGGGCATCGCACCGATTCCGACGCTGTCGAGGACAATCAGGACAACCTGTTTCATATCAGTCTTTCATCTCCTCAATAATCTTTACTGACTGTGATGCACCCACTCTGTCGGCACCTGCTGCCAGCATTCTGCGCAAATCAGAAAGTGTCTTGATTCCGCCGGAGGCCTTGATACGGCATCTTGAACCTACAACCCTTCTGATAAGCCTGATATCCTCCTCCTTTGCCCCGCCTGTCGAAAATCCGGTCGAAGTCTTGACAAATGCAGCACCCGATTCGGCACACAGAAAGGAGACAATCTCCTTCTCCTCATCGGTTAAAAGACAGGTCTCAATAATCACCTTAACCGGAACGGGCCTTACTGCCTCCACTACTGCATATATATCCTTCAGGACATAACTGTAGTCCTTAGATTTCAGTCTTCCTATATTTATCACGGTATCGATTTCCCTCGCTCCGTCCCTCACTGCCTTGACTGACTCATAGGATTTTGAGATAAAATCCATAGCCCCAAGCGGGAAACCTACAACCGAGATCGGAAGAACTTCAGAGTCTTTGAGTATCTCGGATACCAGTCTGATATTGGATGAATTTACACAAACGGTTGCGAACCTGTATTTCAATGCCTCTTCTGCCACCTTTCTGACATCGGGAAGACTTGCTTCCGGCTTGAGAATAGTATGGTCAATGAAGGCTGCTATATCGTCATAATTCTCCGGCTTTCTTGCAGAACGGATTTCGAGCGACCTGATAAAACTGTTATCAAGGCTCATCCTGAGTTCTGATTTAACCTCATCGAACAATTCTTCCTTCCGTAAAATCAGATTATCTATCACTTCTCTGGTCATAGCTTTGCCTCCGTAAAAGGGAGATTTTACTATCACACAATATATCAATTGTCAAAGCAACACAGGTATTTCTTCTAATTCCTAATATCGACCCAAAAGACAAATGAGTCAAATTAAATCTGTGGTATTCCGTATAAAATCAAAATGTATATTTGATCGAAGGCTGAAGGGTCAGATAGAGAGTCCCGATTCCGAGAAAATAATATGCCCTTGCCTCGAGTGATACAGAGAAATGTCTGAGAGTCGTATAATATTCTGCCCCCAGACCACCGTCAAAAGCGGGAGATGACCCGCTCATACTGAGCTCAGTTCCGTCACTCTTATAGTTTTTATCGGGAGATAAAAATGCAAATCCGCCGCCGCCCCTTACATACATAAAGAGTCTCTCGGTTGAGAGATAGGCAAATTTTACGGATAGACCGAGGAGCTTTGCTGCGATATCGTTTGAGAGATATTTAGGATATGATTCCGAACATTTATCCACATCGATTTTATCCCCGAATTCCTTCTTGCACTTATTGGCATCGAAATATACGAGGTCTCCGTCTTTATTGTATCCGTATCCGTAGGCATAACCTGTGGCATTATCGGCCGAGATGAAGAACGAATAAAAGCCTGCCTCTACTGAGAGTATATCCATTATGTCATATCCTACCGTAACCGAGTTCGAAAAACCCGAAGAGAGTCCGGAGATATCGGAAGACAGAGCAAGCCCGTATGCAAGGTCGGTATTTATGAAGAGACCTTTATGCACCTCTTTGATTTTCTTGACTTTCTGGGAAGTCACGGGAGCGGACTCTGACTGGGCACCTTCGGTCTGGGCATAAAGAGATACTGAAAATAAAAGAATAATCAAGACACCAAGAATCTTCTTTCCTGACATATAAACTCCGTCTTTAATCTGTTCTCTTTAGTATGAAAGGATAAGTCACAATAACAATTCCGCCGCCTTTGGGTTCGGGGAATTTCCAGCCCTTAATCTTACCCACTATGCAGTTCTCGACATTCTGGTTGTTTATTGTGGTCTCCTTGACCTTCGCTGACTGAACCGAACCTGTCGGGGATATTACGAAATTTACAGAAACCTTTCCCCACAGACCCGGATTCTTTGCCAGTTCAAGTTCATAGCAGTATCTTATCTCGTTTGCGTGTGCACGTATGACCCTTCTGATTAGTTCCTTGTCAAGTGAACCAAGAACCATAGGTGTTCCGCCGGATATTCCTATATCGTGCTCTTTCTTGCCACCTATCGAACCGACACCGTAACCGTAACCGCCCTGCCCTGCGCCTCTTCCTCTGGTGCCGACCGAGCCGATACCTATTGAATCGAGACTCGAACCACCTCCGCCCGGACCAACACCCCTGAGACCGAGACCACCAGAACCTCTTGCATCACCTATCTGCGAACCAAAGAGTCCGCCGATTGCATTCTGCAGGTCTCCGCCAAGCCCTTTTCCTCCGAAGAGCGTCGAGCCGCCGGCAAACATACCACCGCTCTTGCCAAACATCTTAAGTACGCCTACCTTCTGGACAATCTCCCTGTCATCGGGTTTGATTGCCTTTACGGCCGACCTCTTGAAGACCTCCGGGGCATCCTTCTTACCCATCTTTCCCTCTTTTCCTGCTGCCTTGGCTCCGGATTCTCCCTGTTTGGGCATCTCCTTTAGTTTCTTCATCTCCTTATCATCTTCCATCTTCTTTGCAGGAGTCATTATGAAATTGACAAACTTATTGGGGTTTTTGACCGCCTGTTCCGTCTCTGCCTTCATATCATAGGGGAAGAGATACATACTCACGAGAGAGGTCACCATAAAGAATACGGCCACTATCAGGGCATTGAGATAGTTGTAATCGATATTCGTACCGAGACCGAGCGGGAGTTTTCCGGGAGGAGGAGTAAATCTGAACTGAAGAATGGCATTGTTTATGTACATTCTTGTAATCGAGTTTGGAGGTAGCGTATAGACAAACGAGTCAGGTATTGACGGGTCCGGTGTTGCACGCTTCTCGGCTATAAGGTCCTGAAATGATTTGGAGCTCTCCCCGATGTAGACATCTCCCTCGACATTCTTCGGGAAAGTAAGCTGATACTCCCTGTTTACTGTCCTGATAACAGGATACTCGGGGATAGAGATTTCATCCGGAATCAGATAAAAATCACATTTGCTGGTCGAACCAATAGTAACCTTCTGGGGATATGTAAAATACTTTACATCCACCATCTCCTGATACCACAAAAACTTTATCTCGATAGCCCTGTTGCCATAGGGGTCCTTCTCTTCCTCCTCTGACTCATCATCTGCCATTTTTACCGGTGCTGGAGCCTGCTTTTTTGCCGGCTTTACCTCTGATTCCTCTTTTCTGGCAGGTTTTTCGGACACCTCCTGCTTATTACTCTTTGCTGCACTTGCTGCGGGTACAGAAATGACAGGTGCCTTGGCCTTTTCTTCTTCAATCGAGACGAGAAGTTTTGTCTTACCGAGGAGAATCTCATCACCGTCTTTGAGAACAGCCTTATCAACCTTTTCACCGTTCAGCATTGTACCGGCAGATGAACCCATATCCTTGATAAAAAAACCATCGGATGTAGTTTCTATTTGTGCGTGAACCCTCGATACTGTAGGGTCTTCGAGTTTGAGATTCACGGAAGAGAGTCTGCCTATCTTGATAATATTCTCCGAAAAGGTCTCTTCGCTGATAAGTTCATCTCCGTAATAAACCTTGAATGAAATCTTTTTGCCCATATTAAACCCTTTCAGTTATAGGTCAGAGACAGATCCCAGAATCTTATTCTTAAAATCCTCTCTGTACTTGATGAGATTCTGATGCTTTACCTTTGCAGCACTCTGAATGTATTCACCGTCAGGCTTCGTCAGGTCACCTGTAATAAGGTCATCTTCGAAATCATAGACAGTCTTCTTCTTGTACAGGGACTGCCCGTCGGAGACAGTTGCACTCTCCTCATCTTCTGCGAACGCAAGGCTGTAGGCAAACATAATCAGGAATAAGGAAATAAAGAAAAGAAGCTTTTTCATCTTGCTCCCTCCTTACAATTAATATTATAACACCATTGGTAATGCAATTCAAATAATAATATTATTTTACTCATCTTCTTCTTCTCCCCCTGATGACTTACTATCTGCCGGATTCGGTGACGGAGCCGTCGCCGGAGGCTGTGAATCCTTATTCTCCTCCGGTTTCTTTTCTTCTGTCTTCTTCTCCTCAGGTTTTTGTTCGGTCTTCTTCTCTTCTGCCGGCTGCTGAGCCGTCCCCGCCTGAGGTTGTGCCTGTTCGGTCTTCTGAGGTGCAGGGGCTACCTGTTCGGCCTTCTTTGCCTCCTCTTCCTTCTTCTTTGCCTCATCAGCCTCCTTTTTGGCCTGTTCTTCCGCCTTCTTCTTCTCTTCCGCCTCCTTCTTTTTTGCCTCTTCTTCTGCCTTCTTCTTTGCCTCTTCCTCGGCCTTCTTCTTTGCCTCCTCTTCTGCCTTCTTCTTCTCTTCGAGAACCTTAGTCGCATACTGAGTCATTATTTCGGAATAGATCTTTTCTGCTGTCTTTGGAGCCTGATCCATTGCAAGCTGTTCGAGCACATCCTTATTCAGCATCTGCAGCAGATTCTTCTTGAAGAACTGATAGGACATCTCCGGGAGCATCTTCTTCGCAGCCTCCGGGATTGTCTTCTTATCCGTAATTTTGAATGAGGCCTGAATAATATCCGCCTCTATTGCCTCCGGAGCAACGGCGTATATCTCCTCTTTCAGGGATTTATCCACCTGATCAAGAATACCCTTTTTGACTGCATTGAAGGAGTCCTGCAAAACCTTATCCCTTATATCCTTCTCTGCCTTCTTGTCATCCATCGGCTTTACGAGTTTTGCAACGGTCTTTTCGCAGGCCTTTCTGATCGGCGGGTCCAGAAGTTCTGCAAGCACCTTATTGTATGCCTCTTCTACCGCCTTATCCTTATCCTTCTCTATAGCCTGATTGACCAGCACCATTCTCTCTTCCTTGTCCTTGGCGTCCTTGGCAAGTGCGCCCTTCTCCTTAACCTCTTTTATGTACTGGTAGACCGGGTCCTTCATACCGAGGTTCGTCCCCATTGTGTTTTTGTACATCTCAAACCACTTGATAGCCTCATCATAGTTCTCATACCCCTTGTACATCAGAATTCCCATATTCATCATCGGGGCAGTATCCTTCGGGTTCAGTTTCAGCATTGTCTCATAAGTCCTTTTGGCGTCCTCGAACTGTTTTTTACCCCTGTAAGCCACTGCGAGACCAAGCAGTGCATCCCTGTTTCTGGGCTCATAACTTAATACCTCTGTAAACTGTTTTATCGCACCGTCGTAATTGCTGTATTTAAGGGCAATGGCACCGATATTCATCTTGGCATCTATCATATCCTTTTTGAGGCTGACAACTTTAAGGAACTGATTCAGGGCGCCCGACTCATCATCCATTTTGAGGAGTATCATACCCAGAATGTTATTGAGACCCGGGTCATTTGCATCAATCTTAAGTCCCTGAATACAGGTAAGCCTCGCCAGCTGAAGCTTGTTTGCGTTGTAATAAACCATCGAGAGAACCCTGTATGCCTCAAGATTGGTCGGGTCGTATCTCAGAGCCTTTCTGCAGTATTTTACAGCGTCCTCAGGCTTGTTCTGTTCCTTGTATATTGAAGCAAGAATAACGTTGTATCTGGCCGATTTTTCATCTTTTTTCAAGAGTGATTTTGCAATCTCGGCGGCCTGATTCAGCTTATTACCCTTACGGTAAACATTGATCAGATTTTCGAGTGCAATATCCATCTTGGCAGATGCCATCTTGTAATACTTTTCCGCGTTCTCGAGATCCCCCTTCTTCTCATACAGATATCCCAGATTATAAAAGATTTCGGGATTTGAGGCACCGGAAGATTCAAAAGACTTGAATCTGGATATCAGTTCATCATAATTTATTACACCACTCTGTTCCTGCTCCTTGTAAAGAGCCACAACAGATTCGAAATCAGAATGACTTATCTCTTTTGTTACAACCTTGTCAACCTGAACGGCCTTCTCTCTCGACTTACCCGGACAACCGGCAAAAACAGATGCAAGTAAAACAATAATTATTATTGCAAATACTCTATTCATTGCCATCCTCCTCTGTCTTTGAATCACCTTTTTCCTCCTGAGTGGCCTTGGGTTCCTGTTCAGGCTCCTTCTTCGATGCAGTATCCTTCATATCCTTTTTAGCATCCGCCTCCTTCTTCTTGTCGTCAGCTGGTTTCTGTCCTTCCTTTTCCTCTGCCTTACCCTCTGCGGGCTTCTGCTTCTCCGCCTCCTTCTTCTGGGTTCTCATCTCCTTTACCCTCTTGTCCCAGTCGAGTGCAACTGCAAACGGATTCGATTCCAGAACCTGTCTGAAGTTATCGGCCTGCGGTTTTATCTCGTCTCCGGACGGATATTCCTGCGGTCTGAGTTCGTAAAGCCTCTTCAGTGATTCAACCGACCAGCTATTGAAGACCCCCAGTTCGGACGACTTTGAGAGAGCCGCCTGATAGTGTGCAACAGCTTTCTCCTCGAGCGGCATCGTCTGTTCACGAATCATCTGCTTGTAGAGGTCCTTCTGCTGTTTCGTCTTCAGTTCCTTTGGCACAGGCATTTCAAGGAATGACTTAATGAACCTTTCATATGCCTCACCTATCTTAAAGAGACTTGCAATTGCCCATTCCGCGACCTTGATACTGACGATATCTGCATAGGCTTTATAGACCTTTTCCATTGCTTTTGTCTTATCCGAAAAACGTTTTTTGAATGTAGCCTCGGGCATCTCGAGTTTTATGGCATCGAACTGGGCAAAGATCGGTGCTACCATAATAAATTTTGAATGGGCAACAGCCTCAAGTGCCTCAGGAGAGAACTTATCCTTCTCCTTGCTCTTGTCATAAATCTTAATTGCCTGATCGAATTTCTTTTCTGCCTCTTTCTGATTGCCAAGTTCCCTTAACAGAAGTCCCTGCTTTACAATGACCGGAAGCAGTTTGTTCATATCGGCTTTTGAGTATTTCTTCTCGTATTCCTGATATACCTCGAGTTCCTTCTTCTTGTCCTTCATAATGTTATATATCTTGGCAATGGAGAGATGGACCTCCGGTATATCGGATTCCTTGGGATACTCCTTTATGTATTTGCGTCTTGCATCAATGGCCTCCTGATACATATCCAGACCCAGTAGATATGTACCTGCATTGAAGAGTGCCGTAGGGGCATCCTTCTCCTTGGGAAACATCTCCACGAACTTCAGGTAATACTTCGCCGCGTTCTCATAATCGGCCTCATCCCTGTACGATTCGGCAACCGAATAGAGCGTCTTGGGTGCAAGACTGGATTTGGGATATTTCTCCACGAGCAGAATCCTCATCTTGATTGAATCCTCGAACTTCTGGGCCTTACTGTAATTTGCCGCAGCGTTGTAGAGTGCCGTATCTGCCATCTTCGTATCGGGGAACTCCTGCTGGAATTCATAGTACTTCTTTGCCGCTGTTTCATACTCACCCTTCTTTTCGTAATCCTCTATGAGCTTGAACGCCGACTCTGCAACGAGTCTCTTCAGGTCTTCCAGAACCTTCCCTTTGGCGATCTTCGGATTTTTGAGGAATTCCCTCGTCCACTTATTTAGTTCTGCCCAGTTCTGAGCAAGGTTGAATGAATCGAGAATAAGGTTTACGGCATATTCGGCAACCTTGCTGTCGGGGTATTTCAGAGCCACATCGGCAAAGAGCCTGTTTGCCTCCTTGAAGTAGTTGTAGGAGTAGAAGAGATAACCTATCTCATAAGAAATATCCGGCAGTCTCTCCCTGTGTTCGCTCCACTTATCCTGAGCCATCTTGTCGGGTTTCTTATCCTGAGAGAATATTCCGATATACTTCTGCATAGCATCGATTCTCTTCTTCTGAATCGGCGGCATCTCGACAGGTGTCTTGACCTTCGATGAAGGGAGTTTGATGCCTTTTGCAGCATTTTTATAGGATACTATAGCCGAATGAATGGCGTCCAGATTCAGTTCGCCCTTGGGGTCCATCTTGACGACCTTCAGGTATGCATCTCCTGCACTCTCCCACTTTTTCAGTTTGTAGAGAAGTTCGGCATAATAGAAGTTGAGGGTATATGCGTCCTTGGCATTGGGAAAGAGTTCCAGATAATCCCCGTAGAGTTCGTGTGCCATAAAGTAAGTCTTCTCTGCGCCCGTCTTCTTTGCTTCGTTGTGATATGTAGTTGCAAGTTTTCTCAGCAAAGCCTCTGTAAGGTCCTCGGCCTCCTTGTAATTCTTCCGCATCTCCTCAAGTCTCTTCTTTTCATTGGGGTCGGCAGTCTGTTCTATAAGCTTCTTGTCGGGTACCTTGGTCCTGATATTCTTGAACATATCTACAAGGACTCTCGCCTCCTCCACAGCCTGCCTCTTGTTCGCCCTTCTGTCGTTGGATTCGACAATCCTTGCCTGATAGGAGAGATTTCTCATATCATCCGGTTTTTCGGCGATAAGCAGTTTGTGTATCTCGATGGACTCGTTATCCTTACCCTGATCAAAGAGCAACTGAGCCAGTGTCCGTATCATATCCAGATATTTATCGGGGCCGGCTATTCTCATAAAACGTTCCTTGGCATCACTCACGTTTCCTGCATTGGAATAGGTAAGGACGAAGTCTTTCATTGCCTCCTTCTGGAGCGTCAGCTTGTTCTCCTTGTTCTCCTCGAGATTCGTCAGAGAATAGATAATAACCTTCTCAAACACATCGAGAGCCCTGTCCCATTCACCCAGATTGTAGTAAACCCACGCCATTTTATACATTGCATAACCATAAACCCTTGCACTCTCATCCTTCGTTGCCCTCTTATAGGCCTCGATCGCCCTCTGCAGGTCACCCTTATTGAAATAGTATTCACCGAAACTGACGTAGGCATCGGGCACATACTTTGAATCCGGATAGTCCTTTATCAAAGTCCTGTACATCTTCAGAGCCTCTTCCTGTTCTCCCATCTCCATAAGATTGAATCCGTAGTAGAAATATACCTCGTCGATTCTCGGGTAGGTCGGATATTTATCGATAAGAGCCTTATACATCTCGAGGGCCTTCTGTCTGAAATTCTCCTGCTGTTTCTTTAAGGCCTCCTTCTCCTTCTGAATCATCTTCAGCTTTTCGGGCTGCTTTTCATACTGGGCCTCCTCGCTCGTCTTTTCCATAATCTTCATCCATCTGAATTTGGCCTTTTCACTGTATATCTCTGCCATTCTGAAGAGAATCTTCGGTTTCTCCTCATCCGAGACGCCGAGTTTAAGCATACGGTTCATAGTCTCGAGTTCCTTGTCCCGAATCTCCTCCATTTCGGTCCCGACCTTGAAAAACTGGTCCTCAAATTTGAGGTCAGGTCTCACCTGCTCCTGTGGTTTCTGGGCTCCCTTACCCTTCTTCTGGGCAAGAAGATCCTGACTCATAAAGGTCAGAAGCAAAAAAGAGATAAAAACCAAACCGAAAATCCTTTTCATAAGGAATCCTCCCTGTCCTGACATATTCAGGAAATAAATATTAAACCTCGGATACAGCTTCAAATTATGCCACCCTGAATAAAAATACATTACTACTTAAATACACACAAATCATTCTACTTACTGCAACCTTTCTACTTATTGCAACCTTTGAGCATTGTATAATGATAAGTACCGAGTTCGTCTCTCCAGTATTCACCCTCATACGGCCAGTAAAGTTCGTGGTCCTCGGTAGCGCCTGTATACTTCTTGTTGAGTATCTGAACCGAGAAATCCTGACCCTTCAGTTTGGATTCCAGAAGATTCTTCTTTGCCGTTTCGACCTCGAGCTGGATTCTCAGAGCCTGCTGAATCAGTTCTCTCAGTTCGTCCCTGTGAAGCACAACGGAATCCTTCATAACGGCACCGGCCAGTGACATCAGTCTCCGTTTTTCGTTCTGCAGATCCGCAATTGCCTTCTTTGCTATCTGCGAATTTCTCCAGTACCCGCTCTGCTTCGTAATGGACTGAATCTCCTTGTCTATCTGTGCAAGGGCCTCGTTGTACCTCTTCGCAATCTTATTACTGAGCACACTCGCTATTATCCTTCGTTTGATATCCTTCTTACCGGCACCTGAATCCAGACTCATCTCCATCTTGTGAAAATACTCATAATATTTATCGTCACTCATTTTCTGTACAACGATCTTGTTGAGTTCCTCATAGAGGTTCTGGTAAGTCTCCATAAACTCATCGACAAACGAAGCCGCTTCGGGATAACGGCAGTTGTCGTAGTAGATAACCGCCTTGATGATCGTGGATTCGGGGAAGAATTCATCCTTGAAGAAGGGAGATGACAGGGTGATCAGGTTTCCGAGTGCCTTTTCATAATCCCCCATTCTGAAGTAGGCCCATGAAGATTCGAATAGTGACTCAAGCCAGTTATCGGAATCACGGCTGATCTTATCGAAGTAGTAGACAGATGTCTTGAACTGACCTGCCTGATAGTGGATACGGGCAAGCTGCAGAAACGCATTCTCTCTGAGCTGCTCGTCATAGACAAGTCCCTTTTTCGGATTTGTAAGTTTTACTACATCACGGAATACGTTAACCGCATCCTGGAGCCTGTTTTCCTTGTAGAGAATTATACCTTCCAGATATCTGGCCTTGGGATATAGCGGCGAATTCTCCGCAATTCTGTTTATCATTACCCTCGAGGCCTGAAAATCATCCTTTTCGTAATAATACTTTGCGAGCAGGAAATGAGACTGGTCCCTGTACTTTGCCGGAAAATCCACATCCGGATATTTTGCAAGTGCCTGCAACAGTGATGAATCATCGGCAAGCTTCTGGCTTATGAAAATTCCCCATTCAACCGATGACTGGAAGAATCTGTGCGCTGTTCCCTTATTTATTATCTGAACGAAATAGCTCAGAGATGAATAGTACTTTTTCATACGGTAAAGCGCTTTTGCAATATTGTACTCGGCCGCCTGATGGAATTCCATATTCTTGGGGTCAGACAATATCTCATAGAAGAGAATGGTTGCGTTCTGAAATTCGCCCTGTTTCATAAGGGAAAGGGCCTTGTCCATCTTTGCCTTGTCTGCGGCCTGTGAAGTTCCGAGGTCAAGGGCATCGAAGGTTATTGCACCTCTGAAGGCCGGCTGAGCCGCAGGTTTCTTCTCCTCGAGAGGAGGAGCCACCACAGCCTTTGACTTTTCGGGTTTCGAAGGCATAAGCTCCTCAGGGATGGCCGAAGGAGCACTCTCCTTCTCCTTGGGAAGAGCAGCCGGCGTCTCGGTCTTCTTGGGCTTCTTCTCCTTTTCCTTCGGAGCAGCCTTTTTGGGCGCCTCCTTCTTTTTGGGAGCTGCATCGTCCATATCGAGGTCCAGCCCCTCAAACTTTATCTGTGCATAAGCCGACGAGCAGAAAAGAAACACAATGCATAAAATAAATATCCTTCTGAATATCGTCATCATCTTACTCCTTTAATTTTCGGTAAAAACAGGAGGGTCAAATTACAGTTCCTCCTCAAACTGCATCGGGAAATAAAGTCCTATGCCGATAAGTCCTACTATATTATTCTGGATATCAGTAATTCCGTCGGGATAGTACTTGGGTTTGAGGTCCATTGTGTAGATGATATCCTTCAGTTCGAATTTCAGAACGAGCCATCTGTTCAGAAAGATTCTCTCGCCTACACCAACCGAACTCATAAACCTCATTCCTCCCATATCCTTTTCGACACGGTTATTCATCTCACCTTCCCATCCCCTGTACTCAACCCCTGCAATACCGAAGTTCAGACTTATAAATGCGTCAAAGTGAACAATCAGCTGAGACAGGAAACTGACCTTTCCGTAAATGGGCGACCACGTGGCACCGCCGCCGGCATAGTATTTCATTTTACCCATCTCAGGAACCGCAAGCTCATTCTTCTCCAGAAATGTCTTCGGCGAAACGAATGTGGAATTATCTGCAGTTATATCCGTAACATATCCGAAGTTTGCATTAATCCCGAATGATTCGGCTATAAAATATTCGAGATTCAGTTGTCCTCCCAAATTCTGGGAAAACGGGTCATTCAGTCCGAGAATAAAAGATGGGGCTATCTCGATTCTGCCCTTCTTTAGAAACATTCTCCCCTGCACAGCCTTAATCCTGTCTTCGAGTTTGACCTTTTCGGCCTTCTTTACTGTCTTCTGTGCACCCTTGCTCTCCTCACCGGCTGTCTCCTGCGCATAGACCGGTAAACCTAACATTGAAACAATAATCAATAATGCAAAAAAGGAATTTCTCATAAATACTCCTTTATATGATTGTTTATTTCCCTGCATCGGCAGATGAACTGCTACCCGTATTACAGGTAATATTACCCGAACCGTCATCCTTGCCTATAAGTGCATTTATCTGTAACTTATCTCCCGGACCGAGACCACAGCCGTAGAACTTCACTTTGTCCTGATGATTCGTTGCATCACACTCTGAGGGGAGATACTGCCAGTAGATAGGTCTGTTGCAGGGAACCGGATTGCCGCTCGAATCCTTCTGCCCCTGACACTGGCAGGCAAAATATGAATTACAGACCTTCTTTAAGGTATTTTCAAGGCTGTTTGTATCTATACAGTCAACTCCGTCCTTATCCAGACACTTTGCCTTATTCGGACAGTAGTTGAAACCTGAAAGTGATTTACCTGTCAGACATCCTTCGAGAGTCATCTCATCTCCGCCGCCACCACCTGCATCTACCGTGCCGGCATCCTGACCGCACGGCAAAGTCCCGATTTCGCATCTCTCGACATCTTCGTTATTGACCTTTACCATAAGACAGGACGGGTCGGTCGGTTTACCTCCGAGAGTCACTTCATTCGATGCAATCAGGATATTCACAATATCAATCATTGTCTGGCCGTAATCTTCCTTGCAGATGGAATCCAGATAATATTTATCAAGTCCCTTAGCCACTTCGAAATACCTGCTGGCACCACAGGCAACACCATTTACTGAAGCACACTCCTCAACACCGGAAGGCTTCTGATTGCTGTCGTCCTTGAAGACCTTGGCGCCCGTAATCACAGCCATATTGACACCGGCATTCCCCTTGAGATTTTTCAGAAAATCAATGAATTCACCCACAGAAATAAGACTATCGAATTTGCTTGATGTATTCGAAATGGGCTCCTTGAAATCACAGAAGCAGAAATTTCTGCTCTGGTCGAATCCCGCCACCTTCCCGCATTGGGGCTTTGACCATCTGTAGCTGGAGCAGTCAGACGGGGATGTACACTCCTTCATACAATACTGCTGACCCGCCTTTGCATAATCGGAATCCTCCGTTGCCATTGTAGGTGTTGCACCATAGGGGCAGGGAGGTGTGCTTGAGAAATCCGGCTGCATAGGCTGGCAGTCCGGATGACAGGTATTCGGATTGGGATAACACCTGTCATTCGTATCTTCGTTAAAAGTCGGGTCATAAGGTATATAACTGCAGTCCTCTTCGTCAGTGAGAACGATAATAGTAAGTTTTGCATCAGGCCTCAGAAATCCCAGATTTTCGTTCTCTAAAAGATTCTTACCTGTAAGAGGGTCTTTCCAGTCCCTGTCAAGAGCCATCCTGATTGCAGAGAGTCCCTTTTCAAAGCCTGTACCGTTTATACCTACCTTTACGTTGTCTCTGAATATGCCGATAAAATTGCTATCCCCCACACTGGATTTGACCTTGCTTGTTAGAACCTTCGGATGCTCACCATTGTAATACTGACAGGTCTGCTGTGATGGTTTGCAGGACCTGAGCCTGCCGTTATTTTCGGGTATACAGTATTTCTGTCCCTTTTCGAATCCCTCGACTTCGGCACAGACCGACGGAGTAACCGAATTCCTCGATGTATCATACGGAGGGCAGTCGGCATCTGTAGTACACTTTTTTGTACAGTATTTGGTCCCGGGCCTCAGGACCTTGGTCACCTCTTTTGCCTCTATGCAGTTCATCCCGTTTGTACAGACCCCGCCCGGACACTCATCAAGCGGCAGATAGTCCACATCGGTTGTAATTATTCCTATATGGAAATCGTTCTGTGCGCTGATAATTCCGTTGATGAATTTGTCCAGATTTTTGGCAAGATTCTCCTGCTCCTGAGCCATAGAACCCGAGTTATCAATCAGAAAGAGTATGTCTGACTTTGTGATTGTCTCGATGCTCTTGAAATCATTGAATTCGGTAGTCGGCTTCTGCGGAAGATTGAAAAAGTAATAATCCTGACAGGAAAGAGCAACCGCAAACAATACAGTCATAAAAATACTCAGCCCCAAAATAACCGTCTTTTTACCTTTCTGAGAACTATTCATTATATTTCTCCTTGCAATTTAAATATGCATTGGTATAATTATTACTACAAATGACTTGGCTATGTCAAGGTTTTTAACTTATGTTTAGGGTTTTATATGGATTATAAAATTTCCAGAAGAGGCGATTTCGGTCACATTCTCTACAATTTCTACAAAAAGGGGTTTACAGGGTCGATAACCGTTGTTACAAAAAGCAATACCCACACTCTCACTCTTTCGAAGGGGAAGCCTGCTGCAATCAGGGAGCA
Organism: Bdellovibrio sp.; assembly: GCA_020725805.1. Classification (GTDB taxonomy): domain Bacteria; phylum Myxococcota; class SpSt-1050; order SpSt-1050; family SpSt-1050; genus SpSt-1050. Next base: position 21,720 of record DYEF01000022.1, on the reverse strand, counting down.
GAAGACGACAATGCCACTTGGCCGGGTCTTCGTGGAACTCGGAATGATAGACAACAGGGCATACGACGAATCTCTGATGGAGATGGCAAAGACCGGTGAACGTCAGGGAGAGATACTTCTCAGAAAGGGACTGATTACAAAGGAACAGATGGAGCAGGCGATAAATATTCAGTTCTACAAGAAGGCACTCAAGTTTTTCGAAATAAGTGAAGGAGATGTAAGTATCAGGGAGGAGAAGGAAGTACCAGCTACGAATAGTATAAAAAATATTTCTACCCTGAAAATTATCTACAACGGAATCAAGTCCCTCAACAGGGAGCATATCCAGAAACTCCTGCCGATAACAACCAATACTGTTGTAACAAGGAAGGAAGAACTGGATATAACTCTCTTCTCACTCCCTGTTAATGCAGAGGAGACAACCGTCATTGAAAACATCAGAATCAAAACCCCGGTCACACAACTGATAAACCTGAAGATTCTCTCAGATACAGAAATTGGGCAACTTATATATTTTCTTTTTCTGACAGAACTGATTGATGTATCTGCTCTGGACATTTCAGAGACTTCAGAATCAGACGAGAACTATATCAGACTTTCAGGAATCTATAAACCTTCCGAACTGACGGAGGAAAAAGAAAAAAAAGAGAAGACTCAGGACGAAAAGACGACCATTGCACCAATCAGCGCATTCGAGGATATAAGATGGATTAACGATATATATACACGCTATCAGACGATGGATTATTTTGACTTCTTTCAGATAGAAAAGACTGCAACAGAAGAGCAGATAAAGAGTGCATATCAGAATATTCTGAGACGTCTGAATACAGTTAAAAACGATGCCAATATCGATGAAGAACTCTCAGTAAGAATAGACCAGCTGTCATATTTTGCAGAGGAGGCATACAACACCCTTATATCCGAAAAGAGCAGAAAGGAATATAATTCCGTTATTTCAGCATATTACGGCAAGTCAGCACCTGACGAAGGAAAGGCCGAACTCGAATTTACCCGTGGTGAAATTTTTCTTGCCAAGAGAAACTTTAAAGAAGCCTTCGAGGCATTCAGAAAGGCGATCGAATTCGGAGGACAAAAACCTGAGTATGTCGCCTCATACGGAATATCACTCTACCTCAATCCCGAAGAGGCACAACGTTCGAGGGAGACTCTTGGCAAACTTTATATCAAACGAGCAATATCACAAAATCCGCGGTGTGTCATTGCTCACATATACCTGCTCCTAATAAATTTCGTAGAGGCAAACACAAGAGAGAGGGAGAATCTCATCAGCAGCATCAGAAACCTCTTCCCGAACAACCAGAGAATAAATGAAATCCTTCTGGAGACCGAGAAGTTCTTCGCAAAAAGACCTATGACCGGTGAGATAAGTCAGGCGTTAAGGGAAGGTAAGAAAGACACAAAACTCGACCAGCTTCTTACTATATTTCTGGGCAAAAAATAAGGCTTTCACAAGTAATTGAAATCTTACAAAAGACCAAATCATCCGGAATTTCAGGCAGATCTTCCTGAAAAGTCCAAAACAGCAGGCCTTAGATACATATACGACATGACAACTGACTCCGCCGCCTGTTAAAACCTTAGCGTAAAGCGCTGAATAAAAAGAACCAGTACTTTCAGAAATCACCACCTCTGGCACCTGATAGTTTCACCTAAAGTTATACCAATAATATCAATAGGTTAAACCATTACATTAAACTCGTTTTTTAAGTTTGTTGACCTTTATGTTTTTACAGGTTTTACAGAATTTTTATCCGTGATTCAGGTATTCCTCTGCCATAAAGGCAGCAACCGCACCGTCACCCGCGGCTGTAATCACCTGCCTGAGGCTCTTCTTCCTGACATCGCCTGCAGCAAAGATACCTTTCTGGGAGGTCCTCATATTTTCATCGGTAATTATGAAACCGTTCTCATCCATTTCGACGAGTCCCCTGAAGAGTTCAGTATTTGGCTTGTGACCAATAAAGATAAATGCCCCCTCAAAATCCTCTTCATAGATTGTATTGTTCTTCAAATCCTTCAGTCTCAGTTTATTAATACCCGAGTCATCTCCTATGAATTCCTCAACAACGGTACTCCATTTGAACTTTATTTTAGGATTCGAAAAGGCCTGCTGCTGAATAATCTTCTCTGCACGCAGCGCATCCCTGCGGTGAATTATATGAACCTCTCTTGCAAATCTGGTTAAAAAGATAGCCTCCTTGACCGCAGAATCTCCCCCGCCGACAACTGCGATCTTTGCATCCTTAAAAAATGCCCCGTCACAGGTAGCACAGAAGGATATACCCCTCCCAATAAACTCTTCTTCCCCTCTGGCACCAAGTCTCTTATAAGATGCCCCGGTTGCAATAATAATTGCCCTGCTTTTGTATTCCTTATCATACCCTTTCAGAACAAATAAATCCCCATCTCTGCTCACGGATGAAATCTCATCCATTACTATCTCCGTACCGAATTTCTTTGCCTGAATCTCGAAGAGCTGCGAGAGTTTCGAACCACCTATTCCGTCAGGAAAGCCCGGATAATTCTCCAGAATATCTGTTATCGCTGCCTGCCCTCCCATAACACCCGATTCAATCAGCAAAGGTTTCAGGATTGCCCGGGCTGAATAAATAGCTGCTGTAAGACCTGCCGGACCACCTCCGAGAATAATAAGATTCCTCACATCATCGGTTTCAGGTCCTTTTCTGTGAGATAAGACCTTAAAATCCATACACCTACCTCCTTATTTCATAGGTATAATTCACCTCTCCGACGCCCTTGAGAATCGCAGAGACAGAACAGTATTTATTCTGTGAAAGTTCGATGGCCTTTTTTACATTCTCTTCTTTCAGGTTGCCTCTGAAAACATATCTGATAGTGGTCTTCTTGTAAATTTTGGGGTGGTCCTCTGCCCTCTCGGCATCGATTTCCATAAAAAACTCCTCCGGAAGGTCCTTCATCTTTTTCAGAATGGCAATTACATCCATTCCGGTACAACCGCCGAGGGCGAGCAGAACAAGCTGCATAGGTGTTGCGGCCGAATTACTTCCTCCGTGTTCCTTCGAAGTATCCATCAATGCCTTATTGCCATCGGGAGTTTCACCCTCGAAGAGCATATCCTTCTTCCACCTTACAGTAAATGCCATAAAAACACCTCCGTAGTATTATTAGATGTAAGCCCGGAATAATGGTTGCAAAAATAAAGCGCTTCTATCGTAAATTCCTCACTGAGTGAGATGCTTTATAAGTTCGATGTTGGTAATTCTGAGTCTGTCCGAAAGGTCCTGCAAAAACGACCAGAGGAGTTTGATACCCAGATGCGTATCCTCCTTTATCAGTGCCACAAAATCCTTTCTCTTGATCTTTATCAGTTTTGATGTCTCGGTTGTTACGACCGATGCGGACCTCGGGGCGAGGTCGATCAGTGCCATCTCCCCGAAATGCTTCCCTACCCCGAGCCTTGCAATAAGTTTTCCGTTGCCCGTTACCTGAACCTCTCCCGAGAGAATAATATAAAATTCCTCGCCGGGCTCATTCTCCATAAGGATAATTTCATCCTTTTCGAAAGTCTCGATAGTTGCGACCGACAATACCTTCATAATCTCCTGATAGGTACAATACTTGAAGAGCCTTACGGATTTCAGTAGTCTTATCTTATCCGATGCAGGGACCTCTGTCTTCAGTTCTGTCGAGACTCTTACATAAATCGTTGTGATATTATCCTTTCCGCCTCTCTGATTTGCAAACTCGATAGCAGATGCTGCCATCTCCTGAAGTGTGCCGAGCGAGGCAAAGGAGAGAATGTCCTTATCCTCTGTATATCCGTGCAGACCGTCACTGCACAGAAGGAAGATATCGCCTGCCATCAGTTCGATATGTGTTGTATCTACCATAACGGACTCCATAACACCTACTGCACGTGTAATGACATTACCGTAAGTTACATTCTTTGCCTCTTCGGGTGTGATGAGCCCGCGCTTCAACTGCTCATTGACGAGCGTATGGTCCTCCGTAACCTGATATACCTGATTATCCCTTATGAGATATGCCCTGCTGTCTCCGACACTCGAGATGAAAGCATTCTCACCGCAGATTATCAGCATAACAAGCGTAGTCCCCATACCCTTCTTGGACTCTTCCTTCGAAGCAATCTCAAAAATCCTGAGACTTGCCTCAGAGACGGCCTCACTGATAATGTTCTTTATCTTCTGTTTCGAATCGAATGTATTCTGTGAACTCAGTTCCCTTATCTCTTCTATTCTTTCCCTGACCCTGCCGCCTATAATTTCAACTGCCATCCGGGATGCAACCTCTCCCGCGTTTGCTCCTCCCATTCCGTCACACACTATATAAATCTTGTTATCCTCATCAACAAGGAAATAATCCTCATTATGCGGTCTTTTTCTGCCGACATCAGTCAATCCGTACGCTGAAATAAACATATCCACTCCTTTATTACTTCGGAAGGTTATAAAATAAAAAAACTATCAGATAAAGTAAAGGAAAAAATGAATTTTTCTTTTGAACCGTCTTCAGAACAGGAAAGAATATCTATAATCTTAGCGGGAGTAAATCCACCGAAAGTTTCCCGACAACCAGATCAGCACCGTACTCCGAGAGAATCTCCCGGGAATACGAATTTGTAACTGCCAGACATTTCATACCTGCAGCCTTAACTGCCTTTACTCCGAAGAATGAATCCTCAACACCTGCGCATTCAGAAATATCTATATCACTGATAATCTGTGAGAGTTTTCTGTAAGCCGTTAGATAGGGCTCCGGGTCAGGTTTCCCTTTTACATAATCTCCCGCGGCAACGATAAACATAAAGCATTCAGAAATCCCGAGCCTTTTAAGAATGACCTCGATCTCATTTCTCTGCGCACCCGAGGCAACTGCGAGTTTATATATTTTTGAGGCCTCCCTTACGAACTCAGGCAGTCCCTCAAACGTCAGAATTGCCCCTTCATCGCTCTTCTCTCCCCTGATTCTGATAGGTAGTTCGCTCAAAAGAGGAAAGAACCACCTGCCCTTCTCTTCAATCAGTTCATCGAGAAATTTATCATCATATTTCATATTCAGTTCATTCAGTATTCCGATAAAACAATCCCTGTCCTGAAAGGCCAGATAATTTTTCTTATAATGCTCATAGGTCATCGAATATCCGAACTTCTTCATCACCCTCAAAAAACCCTCGTAGTGCAGCGGTTCGGTATCGACTATAACTCCGTCAAAATCAAAGAAAAGTGCCTTGATCATCGGTTAACTCCCTCACTTGAAGACTTATAGTTTATGACAGAGATTAAATCAAATAAAAATTCGGACAATTACCGGTCTATTCAAAAAAAATCGGGCGGCGCTGTCTTTAAGACTTACTGTGTGGGGGGAGGTCAGTAAGGAAGGAACAACGCCACCCTTGAAGATAAATTGGTTTCATAAATGTGTATATATCAGTGATACAGGTATGTCAAACACTATTTTTTGCAGGCCACCCTGTAAAACAAAATTCCTGCCCGGCACCAAAAAACCCGCACAATATCAACAGGTTACAACATATCTGGCACAATTTCAGGGGAAAACCATACTACTTTTTATGGCTCTTTCTGAAATCCTGAGGACTCATTGAGAGGCCGTTCTTGCCCCATATTCCCAGCATATTCTCCCGCGCATATCTCTGGGCCTCCCTGAATTTTTCAGTATATTTTACATTCGGGGGGAAGGTATAAAGCATTGCCAGTCCGTCTCTGAGCATCAGTTCATTTACGAATTTCCCGTCTCTTGTAAAAATATAGGCGAGCAGTCTGCCATACTTGTCCCGCTTCGTTAAATCAAATTCCAGAGTCACGACACTGCCCGGAGGAATGAGTGAATATAATCTCTCCTGTGCCTTTTTCCCCCACTCTTCCTGATCAAGTTCCGGTGCATCTATTCCGATAAAACGTACCGATTCCGTCCTGCCTTCATACTTTACCTTTATTGTATCTCCGTCATGAACCGAAACAACAACGGCATCATTCTGCCCGAAGGTCTTCTCCTCTCTGCCCAGATTGCCGTTAATAAGATAATAGATAATTCCTGCCGCAATAAAAACTGCTGTCCCGACCGATGTGAGCCTTCTTCCGGACCTCAAGAGAATCCTACTCGCCAAACATATTGGATTTGTTGATATAATCCATAATTATCGGAACGAGGTCTTTTCCGAGTATTCTGCCAAGACCGCCCTTATAGGCCTGTGCCTCGCACAATCTCGTTGTCTCGTCGGGTCTGATATCCCTGGCATAAAACAGGAGAGGAACCGGGTCCATCGAGTGCCGCTTTGCCACACAGGGAGTCGAATGGTCACCTGTTACAACCACTACATCGAACTTGTCAAGAAGCCCGTCGAAGAATTCCTTATCAGCCCTCTCTATAAATGCCTTCTTCCCTTCAAAATCCCCGTCGTGACCGCAGGAATCAGTCCCCTTCAGATGCGCAAAAACAAAGTCATAATCATTCATATACTTCAGGACAGCATTCTTCTTGGCAACAAGATTTGTATTCTTGGTGCCTGTCGCCCCTTCGATATCCGGCGTATAGAACGAGAGATATCTCGCAACTCCCTTATAGAGGGCGCCTCCGGCTACACAGACCGCCTTGACTCCGAATTTTTTCTCGAAAGGTTCGGGCCTGAAACACTCACCGGGACCGCGCAGGAGAGGAATATTGGCAACCTTTATCCCCTTTGCTGCCCTTTCCTTATTTGCGGGATGATTCTTCAATATATCGTAGGCCCTTCTGGTAAATTCATTCAGAACCTTTGCGATATGCTCTCCGCTCTTATCGAGTGCCCCGGCGTGTTCAACCTTCGCATTCTCCCTGTGAGGGTCTGTATTAGAGACCTTGACCGAGAGATTTGCACCCGAAAATAATGCTGCACCCCTGTGCTCCACCGTATGGGTCACCCTGATATTGACACCGTCTATCTCCATATTGTCAATCGCTGCAAATAATTCCTTCATACCGAAATCGTTTCTTCCCGCCCTCCTGTCGAGGACATTCCAGTTATCATCGACGGTTGACATATTCACCCTGAACGCCACGTCGCCGTCCTTTAATTCAAAACCCGCACCGAGTGCCTCGAAAGCACCCCTTCCCTTATAATAGACAAACGGGTCATATCCTAAAATAGCAAGATGCGCTGTATCAGAACCCGGAATAAATCCGATTCCGATAGGATACATAAGACCGGTCATACCCTTCTTTGCGAATGAATCAAGACAGGGTGTATTTGCCACGTTGAGAGGAGTCTTATCCGTCCTGTCCCCGAGCCCATCCATAATAACAAGAAGTGCCTTCATATCAAACCTCCTTTGAATTAAGCAGTATTTACAAAATAATTCTGATTAAGGCAAGATAAAACGGGTCGGTTCGGTACACTTACGTTACTCAGTAACCTGTATGACAATCTACTTTTTCTCTATACTAAACGAAGGGCTTGAGAGCGTGCCTCTTACGGAAAAGTTATAAAACCCTTCCTTGTCGAGCGAGTTTCCTATCCCGAAAAGAACTGTCTTCAGTTTCTCTTCCCTGTCTATAAATGCCTGTGCAGGCTTTACTTTGAGTGACAGATTCAGATTACTCCGTGCGGGAGGAGACTGGAAATTCCCGTCCCCTGAAAGTCTGAGTTCTATGTCCTTCCCCTTTGACTTAAAATTAGTAATCTTGAACTTTCCTTCCTTTATTTCTATATCCCCCTTTAAATCCCCTGTATTGACAGGAGGTATTTCGAATCCCATAATCCTGCCACCTTTTATCTCTGACCCCTTAAATTCAATACTTATCCTGCCGTTGTTGTTCTTCGATTCCTTTTTATCATAGATAATATCTGCATTCAGACTGAATGTACCCTTAATATTGAGCCCTGTCTTCTCCTTCAGTATATCCAGCTTCAGGGTATCGATATCACTTGCATCGACATAGATAAATACCTTATCCTTTTTGCTCCCCGCCTCCGCCCTGAGAGTTCCTCCGAATCCTTCAGCCTTTATCACAAAAGGCCTTTTGCCGAAGATATAGCCGGCAACTGATATACCGGCCTCGAGTCTGTCGAGCTGCAGCTTCTGATTCATATCAGTTATCTCGATTTCCGTCTCCCTAAAGACGATGTTCAGATTGTATGAAATTCTGGCACTCCTGTACGAAAGATTCACACCCGAAGGCTTTATGTATTTTTCGTTTATGTATGCTGCTATCTGTTCATCCGGGAGAGAGAGAATTATAAAAAGATAAAGGCTTACAAAGAATGCCGCCGTATATCCGGTATATATAATAATCTTCCTTAATCTCATAGACTCATTCCTTACCCACAGGTTTATATGTTGCTATAATCATATTTACATTTAGCGACCGGTTCTCCTTTTCATAACGTGTGTTGATTTTCAGCTTCTTGATTTTGATGAGGTACTGGCTCTTCTCTATCTCTTTCATAAAATCCACGAGCCTGTCCATCGGAATTTTGGAAATATTAAGTTCGAGTGTCTGCTCCCTTATCTTATCTCCCTTCTGGACCGGGCTCTCCCTCTCGTTCATATCCGAGATATCTACCTGAAGCTTGCGGCTTATCTCCTCGACAAAGGAAAAGAGATTTACATTGTTGCTCTTAAGTCTCTGTTCGAACTGCTTCTGGGCCTGTTCGGCCTCCCTGTACTTATCCTTCTGCGAAATTATGTCTTTGAGTTTCTTCTCCTTCTCCTCTATATCCATATAACGGCTGTTCAGTGCGGAAGATACGAATATCACAGATAATGCAATCAGAACAGCCAGAAGAGAGGACAGGAATACAACGACAAACATCTTCTCCTTCTGTGAAAGTCCTTCGTACCAGAGCTTTACCGAATCTCGGAGTTGTATCAGTTTCTTCTTCATATTATCTCCTCAGCAGGACGGGGTTATCGAGAGGTCAAAATCAATCTTCTTGCCATCGGGTGATTTCTTGACCTTCCCCTTTGTGATCTCCTTGAAACAACTGTTCTTCTTGAGTGAATTCACCACCCTGTCGACAGACTCGAAGGAATCCGTTTCACCTTCCATCCTGATCTTCTTGTCTCCTATCTCAAGTGCCCTGATATTCACGTCCACTTCCTGCGGAAACGCATCGGAAAAAAACATAAAATAGTCAAAGGCAGAATTGGTAGGTATGGAGAGATTCTTCGGCTCTGTCTTACTCTTTATCACGGCAAGGGCTGTGGTGAAATTATCATAAGGCTTGCCGAGTATCTGTTTTGTAACCTCTTGAAGCGAACTGTTCAGCTGTTCGTCATATTTTTTGAGCATCCTGAATTTGTAAACCGTAAGACTCAATGCCAGAATAACGACAATTGCCGCTGCAATCCCGTATTTGAGGAGTTGCTTTTTCAGAAAATCATACTCACCCTTATACACAAATTCGTCTTTACGGAAGTTTACGATCTGCCTTCTGGTCAGCTCTACCCTCCCGTTCAGAGCGGCATATAGCATTACAAATCCGGGCTCTATCTCCCTCGACTCAGAGTCCTTAAAACTCAGTCGCGAGATTGTATTGAGTCCGATATCACGGGTAAGTATTTCATAAACAAGCCTCTGGGATTCATCATCTGCCACAATAAATGTCTCTGCGATCTCCTTCTGGGCACGAATCCTGTAATACTGAATTGTGGCGACGATAAAATTCCTTATAACCTGTGTCTCGAGAGCCAAGTTGTGTATTCTCAGGACCCTGCCGAATGAAAGACCTTCGGAATCCACAAAGGAGAGTGTCAGAAGCTCACCCGAGACATCCAGAAAGAGTTTTACGCTTCCGGCCTGATTCTTCTCGAATACAGTCCTGTATAGCCCCGAATAGAGATTCTGCTGACCGACAAGGTATGCAGGGTCTATAGCTATCGTCGAAAGTTCGGAAAGGATTTTCCTGACATTTTCCCTCGAGGCAGCATAATAGACTACTCTGGTCTTTCCGTCCTGATGCCCGATAATCCTGTAATCAGAGACGAGATTCTCGGGACTCTCCATAGTCTCGTTTTCGAGTTCGAATCTGAGGGCGTTCTCTATCTTGCGTCTGTCGGTGAGAGGAAATTCCAGAATACCGGTCAGGACTTCCTGATAAGGCATTACCACTGTATATTCCTGCACATTTGCATCCGCAAAAAGCCTCTTTAAGGCGTCCCTGTCAAAACCGTTTTCAGAGAGATTCTCACTTCCTGCCTCAATTCTTCTCTGCTCGATTATTCTGAGCCCGCCCTTTGCCTCCTCGGCAATGATACCAAAGTAGGCATCACTCTCAAACCTGACTGACATATATCTTCTTCCCATACTCAGTCCTCTCTGTAATAAAGTAATTCGGATTTAGATTTTTCCGCGTAGATGACAGCGGTAATCCTCTTTCTGACACTCCCGACCACACCTATTGTCTCTATCCTGAAAAAGGAACTCTCCATCGACAGAAGGTCTTCCATCTTCCCCACACCGAGTATTGCCTCCTGAAGCACAATACCTTCGGCAGCACAGAACTCCTTGATATCCTGAACCGATACGACAAAAAGCGGATTCATCTGCATCTTCAGCTGTTTGAACTCGGTAAACCTCTTTAAGAGATTCTGCTGTGAGGTAAAGGTAGGGTCCGTACATACAGGATGATTCTTATCTTTGATAAACATACAGATGATACTCAGAATCATGCGGTCATCGAGGCTTGCAAGATTGAACTTCTTTACAGGATATATGGTCAGCCTGTCCGAAAAATTATAGAAGAAGAGGTCTCCTACTCCCCTAACCATCCTGAGTTCCTCCAGAGAGTCAAACGGGGCATTCTTGGTCTGGTAGGGTTTTTCGAGAGAGGAATAGAACAGGTCCTCCGGAGGTCCTATGTCCTGCTGTGTAAGAAAATCGAACTGTTTGTCATCCGCATCCTGATAATCCTTTAGTGCCGCAATGATGTCTTCCCTTGTAGTATACTGATTGTCCATATCCCTGTTCTCGAACATAGGATTATACTGCTGCGGTATCAGAAGGAGCATCAGCTGGGTCATTGCAAAATTCCTGAGCGAGGGTGTAGCATCGAAATTCCTGACAGAAATCTTCGACTCCTCATCGGATATACTTGCCTTGAAATAACCTTCGAAATCACCGAACTTGCCTACAAAAGCCCTTTCCTCTCCCTTCTTTTCCTCCTGAGGATTACTGATAACCGGCGGTTTCTCTGTCTTTATTTCCTCAAAACCGAAGGACGAAAAGATGTCTCCGCTGGCAAATGATCTGGTAAATTCACTGTCCACAGGTATCAGACGCCAGAGCTGGATACTCCCTCCGAACATCTGTGCAAGATTGTTGCCCTTAAGCATCGCATCAAGCTGTTTCTGGTAAAACAGAATCAGGCGGGAGATGTTCAGGGCGGAGTGTGCCAGAAAATATGCCCTGACCTCATCCCTGAAGGTCGATGTCAGCTGAAGATTTATCATCGCCTCATGCGAGAAATCCATAGCCATAGTCGCAAGTATGGCAATAATGGTAACAACCATCAGCATTGCCATTCCTTTCGAACTTCTGGTCTTTGGTCTGAACATATCTGCCTCAGAATGAGAGTGGTTTCTGAATCTGAATCTTCGCCTTGGATACAAAGGATATCTCCTTCCCGTCCTCATCAAGTATGGTAAGGGTTACCTCAACATACCTCGGAAGTTTGTTGCCGCGTTCAATACCCATTGTATCCCACGAATCCACCCATTCCTTCTTCTCCTCGTCATAATATCTGAACCTGAGACCCACGACACCCCGTGCGAGCACCTCACCCTCTCCGTACTCATCGGGCTTGTCGTCGATAATCCTCTTCTCATATCTCATTATATTCGTAAGAGAGCTGTTCTGCCTGTCCTGTTTGCCGTAATATGTTATCACATTCTGGTCTGACTCGTGGACATCCGACCTCAGCCTCTGATGGGAGAACGAACTGAACGTAAGTCTGTTTATCGGACTCTCATTTACTCCCTTAAAGATTGTCTGACTCCGCTTGTCCAAAGAGATATGATTCGAGAGAAAGGCCATAGAGACTTCTCTGGTGATTCTGCCAAGTGTAATCCGGACCATCGAATATCTCTCTTCGAGCCTCGATGCGAGTTCCCGTGCCTCCATCTGTCTTCTTGCGCTGCCATAGACAAGTGATGCCATAACGGCCACAATACTGACCGAGACTATTATCTCCAGAAGAGTCATACCCCTGCTGTTCATCTTATGGTCCCTCCCGGATTAAGTTTTGGCATATTGACAGAAGGATTCATTGTGCCGGAAGAAGGCATAAGCGTCCCTGAGGAACCGCCGGAGACCTGCTGAATGATATCCCCGCCGACACCCATCTCCATCCCCGGGATATTTACAAAGTGGGTCGTAACAGTGAGATTCTGTTCCTTCTCCTGCTCGAGCCATATTACAGTAACCTTTACTTCCCTTATCGCATTCTCAATCTGTTTTATAAACATCGGAAGACCTGCCATGGCGGCAGACATCTCGGGAGAGATGGTCGTAGGGGCGATCCCGAGTGATGACGAACCCTGGTTCTGCTGTGCAACCGAGGCAATATCCTGAGGGGCCGAATATTCCGGAAGTTTGATTTTTATAACCTGTGCCACCCATTTGTATTCCGGGTGACCTTCTGCATCAAAATCCCCGTCCAGCTGTTCATCGAAGTCCGGAAATCCCTTTATCCTGAGTTCCTCCTCGAGGTCAAACATCTTCGAACGGGCAAGAGATGCCGCGATGATTATACCTTTGGATTTGCCCGATATCGCCATTGCTCCGATATTTACACCTATCACCGCGCACAGGGCGACCGAGAGAATCGCCAGAGATATCATTACCTCCAGAAGCGTAAAACCTCTCTCTGTCTCTCTTATCGTCATTCCTCTTCCTTCTCCTCTTCCGGTTCTATGAATCTGTTAAAGACCTCGACCCTGCCGCTTAATGAATAGAGCCTTACGGTATAGATATTCTGTTTCTGGTCGGAGAGATATATATAGGCATTTTCCGTCAGCCCGCCCGGGAAAAAATAAACAAACTCATTCCCCTTGAAGATTCTGTCCGTAATATGACTGGCAATCATCGAATCGAAATATATGTTGCCCGGCAGTGACTTTGACCGGACAAATCTGGACTTCAGTTCTGCAAATTCTGCCTTCTGTTCCTTGAGAATCCCCTGTGAAGGGTCCTCAAAGAGACTGCTTTTTTTGACCTCCTTTTCATCCTCATCTTCCTTTTTGACCTCATCTCCGACAACAGTCAGCTTCGTCTTTTTGAGATAAAAAGGGGTATCGGAACATTCAACCGAATAGAGATTCTCCTGAAGCCTTATCCCGAACCTGCAGTATTTCGATGTAAGTGCCGAGTAATTATAGAGATATTTCAGTGCAGATGAGACCTGAGTTGCGGCAGAACGCATATCAGACGATGTAACATTATTCAGTGACATAATGGACACTCCCATTACGAATGCCATAACGGCAATCACCACGACAAACTCTATAAGTGTCAGTCCGCACTCCCTGACTCTCATCACATAAGCCGCCTACTTCACACAGGGCGGTCCCCAGTTATTGAGGTCTTCACCGTCTCCGCTTCCTCCCTCTCTTCCGTCGGCACCGTAGGAGACGATATCGGGGCCATCCTGATTATTCTGTCCCGGATAGATATAGACATAATCCTTCCCCCACGGGTCCTTCGGGACGGCCTTACCCTTTAGTTTTCCTGCCTGAACAAGGGCAGAGAGACCTTCCTCGGTCGAAGGATAACTTCCCTTCTCGAGTTTATAATGGTCGAGTGCCTCCTCAAAATTACGGATCTGGAGACAGGCGGCATCCTTCTTGGATTTCTCGAGCTGTTTCATAACAGCCACTCCCACGATACTCATAACAATGCCAATGATCGTTATGACCACCATAATTTCAAGAAGTGTCATACCCTTTTCACCCAGAAATCTTCTCTTCTGCTCTGCTCTTTTGCTCCTTAACATTCTTCTCTCCTCCTATTTAATAAATTCGTTAAGCTGCAGAATCGGTAAAAGAATCGAGATGACCATAAAGAAAATCACGGCACCCATACTCAGAATCATAATTGGTTCCAGCAGTGATGTAAGGGCGCTCAGTCTCGCGTCGACCTGATAGTCATAGGTATCTGCAACATTATTCAGCATATCCTCGAGCTGTCCCGATTTCTCACCTACCGCTATCATATGAATCACAAGGGGCGGGAACTGTCCGCTCTTCTTGAGCGGTATGGCGATACTCTCTCCCTCACGGATGGAATTCCTTGCCTCCTCGAGCGCCGAAACCAGAATCTGATTGTTCAGAATGTTCTTCACAATATCCATCGACTGCAGAATCGGTACACCCGACCTGAGCAATGTCGAGAGCGTCCTCGAAAACCGTGCCATTGCAAGCATTTTCGTAATCTCGCCGACAATCGGTGCCCTCAGCATAAGCCTGTCGAATCTTATCCTTCCGCTTGGAGACCGTATATATCTGGCAATAAAGTAAACAGTTATACCGGCAAGAAGAATCAGAAGCCACCAGTAATCCCTCACGAACGAAGAGACAGCTATGAGTATTTTGGTCGGGAGCGGGAGAGACGCCTTCATCTCCTCAAAAATCCTTGTAATCTTCGGCACCACCGCCACAAAGAGGAAAGAGATGATTCCGACAGCAACAAGGAGCATTATGACCGGATATGTCAGCGCTCCGGTAATCTTTGCCCTGAGTCTCGCCTGATTCTCAGTATAATCGGCAATCCTTTCGAGGACTATCTCGAGTGTTCCCGATGTCTCGCCCGCCCTCACCATATTCACATAAAGGTTCGAAAAGATGTTGGGATAATGGGCAAGTGCATCAGCGAGGTTGGAACCTTCATTGAGTCTGTTCTTGATATCCGAGAGGACCTGTTTGAACTTGATATTGGAGGTCTGGTCAACGAGCGCCGCTATCGAATCCACAAGAGGAATTCCGGCCTTGATAAGGGTCGCAAGCTGTCTCGTCACGACAGAGAGGTCTGCAATGGTTATCCTCTCGAAATATTTCGAGAAATCCAGTTCACCCTTTTTCCCCGATTTTGCACCGCGCTCGGTAATATGTTCTATGAAAATACCGTCGCGTTTGAGCTGGAGTTTCAATGCCTTCTCACTGTCGGCATCAAAGACGTCCTTTATCGCCCTGCCCTGCGCATCAAATCCTCTGACTTCGAATACCGGCATTTTCTACCTCTCAAAAGACATCTTCCTGAGTTACCCTCAGGACTTCATCTATAGTGGTCATTCCTTCGAGGACCTTCTTGGCACCATCATCCCTCAATGTATCCATACCCTTGGAGACAGCAAGCTTCTTTATCTGCGTCGAATCGGTATTCTTGAGAATCATATGACGGATTTCATCATCGATGTTCAGAAGTTCGTATATCCCGATTCTCCCTGTATAACCGGTCTTCATACACTTCGGACAGCCCTGACTTTTGTAAATAAAACCTTTCTTCTTTACAGCATCGGGGGATAGTCCTATCTTTGCCATTTCCTCATAAGTAGGCATATACGGAATCCTGCAATCGGGGCAGATAACCCTTACCAGTCTCTGAGCCATAACAGCCAGCAGTGAACTCGCGACCAGAAACGGCTCGACACCCATATCGACCAGACGTGTTACGGCAGTTGCCGCATCATTTGTATGCAGGGTCGATAAAACGAGATGTCCTGTAAGTGATGCCTGAATCGCAATCTCCGCCGTCTCGAGGTCTCTTATCTCTCCCACCAGTATCACATCGGGGTCCTGCCTCAGAAACGACCTCAGTGCACCGGCAAATGTAAGCCCTATCTTCGGATTTACCTGCAGCTGGGATATCCCCTTTATCTGATATTCTATGGGGTCTTCTGCGGTCAGGATATTTATATCGGGTGAATTGATATCGGTAAGTGCTGCATACAGAGTAGTAGTCTTTCCGGAGCCGGTGGGACCTGTTACAAGTATAATCCCGTGACTCCGTCTGATGAGTTCCTTAACCTGTCTGAGTTTGTCATCGAATATCCCGAGCTGTTCGAGGTCCAGAAGTACCGCACTCTTGTCCAGAAGTCGCATAACGATGCGCTCACCGTGGGCGGTCGGGATAACACTCACACGGACATCGATATCCTTCCCTGCAATCTTGAATCTGATTCTCCCGTCCTGAGGAAGACGTTTCTCGGCAATATTGAGTCCGGCCATAATTTTTACTCTGGAGCATATACTCGAATGGAACCTCTTGGCGGGCTTTATTATCTCGTAGAGGACTCCGTCTATGCGGAATCTCACAACTATCTCCTTTTCGTAAGGCTCAATGTGAATATCGGATGCCCTCTCCCTTATCGCCTGTGCAAAGAGCGAGTTGACAAGTCTGATGATCGGCGCCTCATCCCCGGCGTCGAGAAGGTCCTGAGGTTCATTGAGTTCCGATGCGAGGTCCCCTAAATTGGCAGTCGCCATATCGTCCATTACTGCCTCAGCCTCCTGAGACTTGCGGTCAAAGACCCTGTTTATGACAGAAATCACTTCCTCCGGAGAGGCAAGCATCAGTCTGTACGGCCTTCTGAATTTCTGCGCAAGTACATCTACCGGAGTCAGATTATAAGGGTCACTGAGGAGAATCGTAAGATAATCTCCGGTCAGTTCAACCGGTATCAGCCTGTGCTGTTTGAGATAATTAATCGGAAAATCCTTTATAAGCTCGATATCGACCTTATCTGCATTCACCTTATCCGCAACCGGAACTCCTGACTGCAGCGAGAGCGCCTTCGTCAGCTGAATCTCGCTGATTACCCTCATACCTATCAGAATCTCACCTATCCTCCCGCCCTTCTGTCTCTGAACCTCCAGAGCCTCCTCTATCTTCGAGGGGTCCAGTGAAAACTCCCTTACAATAATTTCACCCAAGAGTTCCATAGTATCTATTTAACCTCTATATGTTCTTTTTCTTCAGGCTTTGTTTCTTCACTCTTCTCTGTCTTATTCTCTTCCTTTACTTCCTGTTTTACTTCCTGAGGATTATCTGCCACAGGATTCAGTTTTATCTCGCTATTTTTCCCATGCTGGGATTCCTGTCTGGCGCCTTCCTTCAGCTTTTCGATATCCGATTCAGGTGTAATAAGTATCTCGTCATCCTTCCCCTTGCCGCCGTTCTCGAGTTTATCCAGTTCGGAATTCATCTTCTTGTTCATCTCAAAGAACGGACCGTGTTTCTTGTTGTAGTCAATATATATATCGAATTCGGCTCCCGCCCCGTAGAAACGTTCTATAAACTCCTTTCTCTCTCTCATCTTTCTCTCGAAAATACGTCTGAAATCCTCCTTGTCACTGATTATATAGGGTGTGAGGAACAGAAGCAGATTAGTCTTTGTGGTCTTTGTCTCCTTGTTCTTAAAGAGCCAACCTATAATCGGTATATCTCCCAGAATCGGGACCTTAGAGACAGATACCGACTGATTATCCCTCATAAGTCCGCCGATTGCCACCGTCTGCTGGTCCTTTACCACTACCACGGTCTTTGCTGACCTCTTTGTTGTAGTCGGACCAAGCACAGGGTCGGTCCCCGCCACTTCCGATACCTCCTGCTCGATATTGAGTTTCACATAATCGCTCTGGTTAATCTGGGGCTTTATCTTCATCTTGAGAGCGACATCCTGTCTCTGAATCGAAACGATGGGTGTCCACGAGGTCAGATTCGCACCTCCGAGTGAAGAGGTAAATCCCGCCTGATAAGGTATATTCTGCCCTACCAGAATCTCCGCATCCTCATTGTCTGTTGTGAGAATATGCGGTGTAGAAAGCACATTTACATCAGAGTTTGCCTGAAGTGCCCTGAGAATGACCCCGAAACTCGGAAGACTGATTTTTGTGGCCCCGCCCAGTTCAACTCCCTCCACAGGAGGTCCCTGCACACCCGATACAAATCCGCCCAGCTGAGCAAGTGAAGATGGTTCCAGCACGAGCGAGTTGAGTCCGCCCAGCATTGTACCGGCAAAGACAGGAAATTTCTGTCCGTCGTATTCCATTCCCATTCCGGCATTAAAGGCTAGTCCCGCACTCTTTCGCTTGTCCAGAGAAACCTCCATAATTACTGCCTCAACAAAGACCTGTCTTCTTCTCACATCAAGCTTTTCGATAACCCTGACAAGATTCTTGTAATCGTTCTGATTTGCTATGATGAGAAGGGAATTCGTAGATTTGTCTGCCGTAATTTTGATATCTCCCTGAAAGAGTTCGGCAGAGGCACCCGGAGCGGCAGGTGCGGCTGTGGGTGGTTTCGGGGTTGACGCCCCCTTCGCACCCTTATATCCCTGTGCAAGCTGTGAAAGAGTATTGGCAAGCTGGTCAGCATCGGCATACTGCAGGTAATATACGTGAACCTGACCCTCACCCGGTACGGGCACATCAAGTTTCTTTATCACTTCCACAATATCCTCAAAGGATTTTTTTGTTGCAATGATGATAAGTTTGTTGGTCCTGTCATCTGCAATTATCTTCGAAATCTTTGTATCCTCATCATCCTTCTTCTCTTTTGCCGAAGCAGGCGGTTCACCCGGGGCAGGCGCAGGTCTGAAGGCCGGTGCCGGACCACCCTGCTGACCACCCTTTACATCGAAAATATTAGTGAGTTTCTCGGCCATCTGGGAGGCCACTGCATAGGTCAGAGGATAGAGGTGAATCTCCTGAACAAATCCGGGCTTGTCGAGTTCCTCCATTATCTTCTCGAGCCTGTGCAGATTATTCCCAGTATCACTTATTATGAGTGCATTGGTAGGTGCATACAGAAATATATCGCCGTCCTTACTGGCAAGCTGTTTGAGGGTCGGTAGTAATGTATTCGGGTCAACATACTTTACTCTTACGATTTTGGTAATCATACGGTCGTCGACCGGATACTTTTCATCTCCTACAATAGTCGGTATAGTGGCAGATATGGACTCCCTCTGTCCCATAAGTTTCAGATACTTACCGGCGGGCACAATAGTAATCTTGTTTACCTCTAAGGCCGACAGGAATGCCCTGTAAACCTCCTCGGCACTAATCGGTTCGGGAGACATAATGGTAATTTTCCCCTGCCTGAGATTATCCGGAATTATAAAATTCTTACAGGTGAGTTCGGAGATAAATTTTACGATATCGATAATATCTGCCTTGTTGAAATCGAGCTTATACGGACCTTTTCCGCGGCTCTTGAGGCAGCTTGAGGACTCGCTGGCCTCCAGAATCTCCGCCTTCTCCTCTCCCTTGAGCACATTCCCCTTGGGAACCGTCTCTTCTTTTCTGACCTCGGCCTTTGTATCCTTCTCCGGTTCGGCTGCCTCCTGCGACGGCGGTCTCTTCTTCTTGGACACCTGAGGATTGAGAACATCCTTCCCTTTCAGAATCCCTTTGGTAGGTATATTGAACTTTGGCCTGTTCTCGGTCTGCGCAATCAGACCCGACGAAAAGGCAACCAAAATGAGCAAAACAAGGAAAGATAAAATCCATCTATTCATAAAATATACTCCTGATTCTTATCTTATTGTATAATCAAATGACATATTCCTGCCATCTCTGCTTATATCGATATTGATAGCCTTGGAATCCTTCAGCTTCTGATAAACCTCGAATGCCTTATCAGGGCTGTTTATCTCAAATCCGTTTATTTTCTGAATCACATCACCGTTTTTCAACCCTATCTTTTCATAGATCGAATTTGCCTTGATATTAAAAATCTTGAACCCGTTTGCCTTACCCCCTTCGAAATTGGGGACAATTCGAGCCTGCATTGCAACATCATTGAGGTTGGTAAGTGTCTTCTCCAGTTCACTCTGCGAAACCACATATTTCCCTTCTGCAATCTTGCTTATACCCTCTCCCGCCGGCGAAACCGGTGCAGGCTGGGCGGGCTGAATCTTGCTTATCTTCTCCTTACCCTCTTCTTCGAGGTCGAGATATTCGATTCTCTTACCCCTTTTATAATACATCCGCTTTCTTTCGATGCTCGTTATAACTGCATCCTGAAGCTGGTCACCTACGGAATAGACACCGGTTGTATTTGTACTGTTGTCAATCAGGATGGCCAGCGAATATTCTTCTGTTTTTGAGACCACCGTACCAACAAGCCTGTAATTAATATTGCCGGCTATCGGAAGATCCGAGTTCAATCCTTCATCGTTTACCTCGACAGAGGTATCTATGGCAGGCGGCGGTCCGGCGACTACTGTTTTCAGGAAATTTTTGCTCTTTATATCCTCGATTCTGGACTGTTCGGACGGCATATTCTGGATCGACGGCGTTACGGGAGATTTGAGTTTCGGAATATCAGGGGGAAGGCGCAACCTGAATTCGACGAAGGTTGAAAAAAACTGTGAAATCAGAAAACTGATAAGAAGTATAAAGAAGAGATTCAGAATCCATAAATTCTTTTTAATAAATGATATAATAACCATGGCGGTTTTTTACATATCAATTCGTGTTCCAGAATTATTTCGGGAAGATATTACGATGTAACCAACTAAATAAAATGTCCGGAACCACGGGCAAAATTATTCTAACCATATGATATAACGTAACATTTTGAAGTATACTAACCAATGGTGCCAGGTATAAGTAGTTGTGCAGGCTGTATTATTACTGGTATTAGCCACGTTTCAAAAGGTGTAATTGCCCTTCAGTTTTGACAAATTGTCAAAACCGTAATGATTTTTTGTCATTTTGTAGCCGGTGTAAAAACGGGTGAGAATGTATAATTTAATATATTGTTCTGAAATCTGCCTGTAATCGGATATTATTTGATTTGCATCCGTTCTGAAATCATAGTAGATAATTTCACAGCTTTCACCGGAGATCTTATGGCATATTTAAAAAAGTTAATCGACCGGAAGGAAAAAGAGATAAGAGTCGTTGCTATGATGTCGGGGTCCGGTACAAATCTTATAAAAATCATCGAACATCAGGAACAGCTCTTTCAAAGGGAGGGAAAATACATATTCAAGGTTGAATGTATTCTGACCGACAATCCTTCATCAAATGCCGGAAAAATCGGGGAGAGATATAACATTCCCGTTGAGACAAATAACATAGAAGAATTTTACAGGAGAAAGGGCTTGCCGAAGAAAGATTTGTCCGTCAGGCCGGAATTTGATGAAATTTCACTCAAAAAAATCGAAAAATACAATCCGGACATAATTGTCCTCGCAGGATATATGAGTATTCTGTCTGGTGTAATTATCAACCGGTACCTGACCGTAAACGTGCATCCGGCCGATCTGAGTATCAGAAATGCAGACCAAACGAGAAAATATACAGGGGCCCACGCTGTAAGAGATGCAATACTTGCTGGAGAAAAATACATACATTCCAGTACCCATATTGTTGAGGAGATTGTTGACAACGGCAGACTTCTGATGATTTCTGAACCAGTTGAGGTAATTTTGCCCGACGGGTTTAATCCGAAGGACAAATCTATGGTAAAAAATGCGGAAGAATTGAATCAAAACAGACTGAAGGAAAACGGAGACTGGAAGATTTTTCCTCTGACAATCGAGTATCTTTCTCTCGGTTACTTCGAGGAGGACGAAAATTCCGTCATTCACTTCAGGGGGAAACCTGTTCCCGACGGATTGCGAATTTAAAAAACCAAGATAAAAAAATTTTAAATTTTCTGAATATACCCCAAAATTTTGGTATTTTTAGA
>DYEF01000021.1 GCA_020725805.1 Bdellovibrio sp. | reverse complement strand
TGCTGTTATGATGACTGTGATAGAAAGACATCTTGTTGCAGATCTTGTTATGCTTGCTTACTGATAGGGATAGGTCTTAGTGCCTCGATAAATGCCTGCTGGTCAAGTGTTCATCCTGT
Organism: Bdellovibrio sp.; assembly: GCA_020725805.1. Taxonomy (GTDB): domain Bacteria; phylum Myxococcota; class SpSt-1050; order SpSt-1050; family SpSt-1050; genus SpSt-1050. The sequence continues at coordinate 30,263 of DYEF01000021.1, read as the reverse complement.
CCCGGGAGGATGGTCTGCTGGTTATGGATATGGTGTGTATGGTGGAGGTGTGATTTCAGATAGCCGAAATTATTCTGTAACTATTAGTGGTGGATTGGGGATTGGCGGATATGCAGGTTATAATACTTTATGTGAATCAATTAGTTCTGAGTGCTATTAAATAAATATGGTGAAGAATCTATTCATCTTATTATTTACATTTCTAATATTTATTTATATTTTCGGATCAACAATATTTTGGGAAAGATTTAAGAAAATATTTAGTTCGACATTATTTCCTGAATCATTGAGTAGAATAGTAAATGAAAAACTGCTTAGGGTATTGTATTTTTCTTTTGGATTATGGCTATTATATGTTTTTATAAAGGCTTACTTAATAGGTTTACTAAAATGAATAATATCTTAAACGAGAGAAAAACATATAATTTCCGCTTTACGGGACAATACTACATAGAAGAGACGGGATTATACTATAACTGGAACAAATGCTAATGGAAAATCGTTTCTCTATATAAACTGCTCTTTGCCAGATAACTCTCTAATAGAACTTCTGGTTGAACTTTTATTTCCTTTCTGATATATAAGGCCGCGGGATGAATAAAACCATTCATAAAGATAGTATAAAGGCATTTGAAAGATTGGAAAAAGGGGATGTGATTGCCGTTGTATCCCCTTCGGGTCCTGTAAAAAGGGAGAAAATCAAAAAATCTGCATCGGTTTTTAAGAGGAACGGTTTTTTTCTAAAGTTTTTGCCATCAGTCTTCAAGAGGGATGAGTATCTTGCCGGCAGCGATAATGAGAGGTTTGAAGACCTCTGTGAGGCCTTGAAAAATAAACAATATAAGGCAGTTCTATTCTCGAGAGGCGGATATGGCTCGATGAGATTGCTCGAAAGGCTTTCAAATATAAAGAATATGTCCCCGAAGCCAATCTTCGGTTTTTCTGATATTACGGCACTGCACATATTCTTCGGCAGACTTGGCTGGATTACATTTCATTCGCCGAACCTGAATGGATTTTCAGAACTTTCGAAGAGAGCTCAGAGATTCTTTTTTGATGTAATTACCAAAAGAGTCGATTTCAGGGAGATTGAATTCGGTTCCGGAGAATCACTTCGTGGCGGAGTTGCCGAAGGTATTCTTATAGGCGGGAATCTGAGTATAATATCTGCACTCTCGGGGACGAAATTTGATATAGACCTGAGAGGCAAAATACTATTTCTGGAGGATGTGGACGAACAGCCTTACCGTATCGACAGGATGCTTACTCAGATACTGCTCAGAAAGGATGTCAGATATCTGAGAGGTATTGTATTCGGACATTTTTCTAATTGTGGCAGAGAAGAACTCTTGATAAGAATTCTCTTAGAATTTGCAAATAAAATAAAGAAACCGGTTATTTATGGTATTGATTCTGGACATATTAAGAATAATCTTGTCTTACCGTTTAATACCAGATGCCGTCTCAATGCCTCAAAAGGGTATTTATCTGTCCTTGAAAGAATATTTTTATGAAAGAGATTGATGAACTCTTTGATAAGGCTATAAACGATAAAATATTTCCATCCGCATCTCTGCTTGTCTTTGAAAAAGAGAATATTTTATATAAAAACGTTTACGGCACATTAAGTTATGAGAGCGGGATAAAGGCCGGCCGTGCTCACCTCTATGACGTTGCCTCACTGACAAAACCACTCGTGACATCGCTTCTGATTGCATTTCTGATTCAAAGAAACGAGCTGAAACCCGGTAATGAACTTGCATATTACTTTAAGGAATATAAAAGACCTGATAAACTTGGTATTACAGTAATGGAAATGCTCTCTCACCGCTCGGGTCTTCCGGCACACAGGGAATATTTCAGGAATATTCCGGAGGAGAGATGGGGCTCGGGTATAGCAAGAGATGAGATAATAAATCTGGCCTTAAACGAAGAGATTGGTGAGCGGGGGAAGACCCTCTACTCCGATATAGATTTTATCATTCTTGGTTATCTGACTGAGGTTGTATCAACAGTTTCACTTCGCGATTTTTATGCTGAAAATATCCTGAAACCGCTGTCTCTGACAGCCTCCGATTTCTGCGGGAATAGCAGGTTCAGAAATGAATCTCTAATGGTGCCGGTATCAGGTGGATTTGTGGGGGTTGACGATGAAAACTCGAGGGCAATGGGGGGGATTGCAGGTCATTCTGGATTGTTCTCTAATGCAGAGGAGATTTACAGAATGCTTCTTGAATTGTATAATTCATACAACGATCTTGATTATAAGATATTTAAGCCATCTATTGTCAGGGAATTACTCAGACTGTCAAATGACTTTTTACCCGGGATGTTCAGAGGGGGATTCGATACTCCCGTGGAGTCTGGTTCGCAGTACGGGGATTATTTTACCGGAGATGTAATTGCACATCTCGGTTTTACAGGGACATCTTTCGTTATGGATCTGGGTTCGGGTTTCGGGATAATCCTTCTTACAAACAGGGTCTGTCCGGACAGAAATAATTTCAGGATAAGGGATTTCAGAAGAGAGATTCACAATCACATATCAAGGATATTTTTGAGGTCGAGAGGCAATTTATGAAGAATGTCTATATAGTCGGAATCTGCGGAACTGCAATGGCTTCACTTGCGGGGCTCCTGAAATCAAAGGGTTATAATGTTTTCGGGTCGGATTCCAATGCCTATCCCCCGATGTCGGATATGCTAAAAAATCAGGGCATCGAAATACTTAAGGGATATAAAAGGGAGAATCTCCAGAATCTGCCTGTAAAGGTGGATTTTGCGATTATCGGGAATGTGGCGAGAAGTGACAACGAGGAGGCGCGGTATATTATTGACAACGGCATAGAATATTATTCGATGCCTTCGTTTATGGAGAAATTCGTCCTATCTGACTATAAGACGCTCGTTGTAGCCGGTACTCACGGGAAGAGTTCCACGACCTCAATGCTTGCCTCGGCACTTTATAGTCTTGGTGAAAATCCGTCATTTCTTGTAGGTGCTGTTCCGCTGAATTTCGGAGTCTCTTTCAGGCTGACCGACGGGAGGTTCTTCGTAATTGAGGGGGATGAGTATGATACGGCATTCTTCGATAAAGTCCCGAAATTTATGCACTATCTCCCTTATTCGGCGATTATCACCTCTGTTGAGTTTGACCACGCAGATATATACAGCGACTTCGAGGTCTATAAGGAGCAGTTTGTCAGACTCTCAAAAATCGTAAACAGAGATGGTCTTCTTGTCCTGAAGGATGATGAGATAATTCAAAGTATTATAGTCAGGGATGATATTAAAAAGATATTCTACGGGGAGAGAAAAGAGAGCAATTCGTATGTGCTTGGTACTTCATACAGGGGTGAATTGATGGAGGTAAAGGCAGTTCTGGGCGACAAAGAGATTGTATATTATCTTGGTGTTTACGGCCTTCAGAATGCACTCAACAGTCTCTCGGTGATTACTCTGCTTGTAAGTCTTGGCTTTGAAGAGGACAGGGTTCTGAAAGCGGTGAGGGAGTACAGAGGAGTCAGACGGAGAATGGAGTTTCTGGGTGATTATAACCAAACAGGTGTTATAGATGACTTTGCCCACCACCCGACAGCCGTCAGGATTACGATTGATGCGGTCAGGAAGGCGTATATAGAGACAGGGAGGTACAAAAGGCTGATTACTCTCTTTGAACCGCGTTCGAATACCTCGAGGCGGAACATATTCTTTGATGAATATTCAAAGGCCTTTTTGGGTTCTGATGTTGTTGTTATGTCAAAACCATATAAAAAGGCGGACGGACTGAAAGATGAATTAAATGTAAATGGGGTATTACAAAATTTAGCAAAATGTGGTATAAGGGTATTTTGCGGGGGAGGTATAGATGAACTACTGGGGTTCATCAGGGAGAATGTCCGTAAGGATGATTTGTTGCTTTTTATGAGCAACGGAGATTTTGGCGGACTGGTTAAGGAGACGGTAACCCTTTTGAAAGGAGAGAGATAGATGGAACCCAAATACAGCGTATTTGACAAGAAGATTTCGAAGTCGGCCTGTGAGATTGCAAGAAAGGCAGGTCAGACACTCATCAAGCACTACCTTATTAGAACGCGCAAGAGGCTCAAGATAGAGTTCAAGGGTGACCCGACCAATCTGGTAACGGATGTGGATAAGAAGGTAGAGAAACAGATTGCACAGTATATCGAGACCAATTTTCCGGATCACGGGATTCTCTCTGAGGAGGGGATCAGTTGCAGACCTTCTTCAAAATACCTCTGGATAGTTGACCCGCTCGACGGGACTACCAATTTTGCACACGGATATCCCCACTTTGCAATCTCGATAGGTGTCGAACGGGACGGAGAAGTTATTATTGCTGTGGTCTATGACCCGCTGCGCGACGAACTCTTCTTTGCAATGAAGGGTCTGGGTGCAAGGCTCAACGGGAGAAGGATTCATGTAAGTTCGGAAAAGGAACTCGACAAGAGCCTTCTGCTTACGGGTTTTCCGTATGATATAAGAGTCAGTTATGAAAACAATCTGAATCTCTGGAATTCCTTTGCAATAAAGTGTCAGGCAGTCCGAAGGGATGGTTCTGCCGCACTCAATCTGGCCTATGTGGCTGCCGGAAGGGCTGATGGCTTCTGGGAAATCAAGCTCAAACCGTGGGATACAGCGGCCGGTTCACTCCTTGTGGCTGAGGCCGGAGGGACAGTTACAGACTTCGTAAACAAACCAGTCGATATCTTCGGTAAGGAAATAGTTGCGTCGAACGGCAAGATTCATTCGCAGATGCTTCAGTGTATAAAGGAGACAAGCTGTAAGGAGACCGTTCCGCTTTTGGATGGAAAGAACTTTGAACTCAAGGCCTGAAGAAGAAATAATAGTTGTTGCAAGAAAAGGCAGACTGAGCAAGGGATTCAAATTTCTGATTGCCTTTACAGGGGTGGTCTTCTGCCTTCTCTCTGGCGGGACTCTGGTTCTCTATCTTGTTCTGAACAGCTTTTCGAAAGAGATACCTCTTGTTGATGATATCAGAAAGTATGCCCCGGACCTGGCTACGAAGTTTTATTCGTATGATGACCGTGTTACGGGTGAATTTGCGATTGAGAGGAGGGAGCTTGTAGAGGAGGAGGATATACCGGACCTTCTCAAGAAGGCATTCATTGCCGCCGAAGACCAGAATTTCTATAATCACCGCGGTATAGAGCCTATGGGAATACTCCGGGCCGCACTCAAGAATATCAAAAAAGGGAAGAAGGCGCAGGGTGGTTCGACAATAACTCAGCAGGTTGCAAAGACGTTTGTAGGGAGGGAGAAGACCTATACCAGAAAGATCAGGGAGATGCTCCTTGCGCTGAAACTCGAGAAGGAGTTTACAAAGGACCAGATTCTCTATCTTTATCTCAATCAGGTCTATCTGGGACACGGATTATATGGTGTAGGGGCGGCGGCAAAGGGTTATTTCAGAAAGAATATAGGCGAGCTTACACTCCCCGAAATGGCAATGCTTGCCGGTCTTCCGCCCGCACCGAGCAATTATTCTCCTTTTTCCAATCCGAAGAGCGCATATAAAAGAGCCGTCTATGTTCTGGGCAGAATGGTAGAGGACGGTTACATAACAAAGGAGGAGAAGGAAAAGGCGATAAAGGAGTTTCCGAAGGTCTATGATATAGAGGATTATTTCAGGGCAAGGGCGCCTTACTTTACGGAGCACGTCAGAAGATATATTCAGAAGAAATACGGGGATAAGGCTCTGTACAGGGGCGGGCTCAAGGTATATACAACGGTTGATATCGAAAAACAGACGGCTGCAGAAGAGGCCTTGATAAGAGGGGTGAGGGAGATAGACAAGAGACAGGGGTTCAGGGGACCTGTCAAGCACGTTGAGAGGAAGGATATAGATAATTATGCGAAAATCCTCTCCAGACAACTCAAGGATGATTCTGAGATTCTGCCGCAGGAGAAGTATTTTGCGGTTGTCAGGGAGATTAACAGCAGCGGCAGCGAGGCTACCATTCAGCTTTCGGAAAAGATAACAGGTAAACTGATTGCAAAGGCGTCAAAGTGGGCAAGGCCGTTTGAAAATTCCTCTCCTTATGACAAACTGGAAAATCTTAACAAAATTCTGAAGACAGGTGATGTGATAATAGTCAGGCTGGCTACGAAGGCGGACCTTACTCACGAATGGGAACCCGGGACACTTTTACCCTTAAACAGTGAGATTATCAGCAACCGTACCTTTGCTCTCGAACAGGAGCCGGATGTACAGGGTGCGCTGGTCTCTGTCGACCCGAATAACGGATATGTTGTCGCTATGATTGGCGGATATTCATTCGAATGGAGTGAATTCAACAGGGCTTTTCAGTCCTGCAGACAGCCCGGAAGTGCCTTTAAACCGATTGTATACGCTACTGCGATCGAGAAAAAAGATTACAACCCCGCAACAATAATCGTTGATTCTCCCGTGGTTTTCGATGACGCTGATAATAATATAAGGTGGAAGCCCGAAAATTTTGAGAGTGACTACAAGGGTGATGTTACAATGAGGAATGCCATAGTCAACTCGTTCAATATCCCGGCCGTAAAGACTATGCAGGACGCCGGTATCCAGAACGTTATTGATTATGCGAAGAAACTCGGAATTACAACGGAACTCGCTCCTAATCTCGCCCTCGCGATCGGGGCATCCTGTGTCACTCTGTGGGACCTTACAAATGTTTATACAGTCTTTGCACGTCTTGGTACAAAGGTAAAGACGAAGTTTATCAGAAGGGTTGAGGACAGGTACGGAAATGTCTTAGAGGACAATTCGGATTTTTATGACCCCGATGTTCCGTTTCTGAGGAGAATAGAGAAGGGGTTTGAGACGCTGATGAATCCCCCCGAAAGGGTACTTAATGCAGATAGCGCATTTATTCTTGTCAGAATGCTGAAAGATGTCTGCATGTTCGGAACCGCCGCAGCCGCATCAGCGATAAAACAGCCTGTTGCAGGTAAGACGGGTACGACAAATGACTCATTTGATGCCTGGTTTATGGGTTTTACGAAAAATCTCGTTACCGGTGTATGGGTTGGTTATGACCAGTATGAAGTCCCCCTCGGCAGGAGAGAGACGGGAGGGAAAGCGGCACTCCCTATATGGATGGCTTATACAAGAAAAGCTCTCGAGGGCAGGACGGAGCCCGATTTCTATCCGCCTCCCGGCATAGTAATGAGAAAAATGGACCCTATAACTGGTGCTATTCTTACAGATGAGAGCGCGGGAGGGATTACCGCCCCGTTTAAGAGAACTACTGATTTTGATGCACTTTTGAACAAGCAGAGTGCAAAAGGGACAGACGAACTCTTTAAAATGGACAGGTAGACTGACTCTTTCTTCTTTTAAAAGATTATTCGAAAGAACTGCTGCGGGCTTTGATAAAATATGCAAGTGCACCTGTCATGATAAAGAATGCTGATTCAATTACTACTGCAGTTATCAGAACCTTATTTGTTGCAACTATAAGATTGAAGAGTGCGAAAATAATTACGGTAAGAAAACCGATAACCGCATAGGATGAGATTATTATCCCAAGAATAAAGAAGAAATCCCACATCCCCTTTGTCCTGAGTTCCGAGCGGGCTGTATATACGAATGAAAGATACAAACCTGAAATAAGTTCCAGAAACAACAGATACCCGAATGCAACATAGAAATTAGTACTTCTTGATTCAGCGGAGGACAGAAAGAAAAACAGAAAAGCGGTAAGACCCATAATTACGGCAGTAATCACCAGCGAAGCAATCAGACCTGAAGTTCTTTTTTCCATAAATACTCCTTTGACCTGAATTATTGTAATATTGGATACCTGTTCCGTCAAGACAAAACGATGGCACCTGATATGAGCAGTTTTACTGTTTCAGGTAGTTACATTTCGGAGTGTTTTTATAGACATTGAAATTGCTCTTTGTGGGGAAGATTTTCTCGAGTGCCTTCCACATTTTCGGCGTTCCTGCAAAAAAGTCATAATGCATACCCTGTATGGCACCGCCTATATCATCTGCCCGAAAACACCCGTCATGCACAAAATTGCCTATTCCGTCTACATCCGGTATTAATACCCCATCCCATTCCTCGGCATACAGAACGGTTCCGAAAGGAATAATGGAATTATCCACAGCCCAGGACCTCAGCGGTACGAGCGGGTTTCCCTTCGAGCCCATCCCCCACGGATATTTATTAACATCCAGAACACTGTAGCAGACAATATAACTGTAACTGGCACATTTTCTGCCGCAACTGCAGGTTTTGGCGTAGTTTATCACTCTCCCGTCTGCCAGTTTTCCGCTGCCCTCGATACAAACGGCGTCGGAAAACCTGTATGGTACGTCAGCAATTGCCTTGCAGTTCGAATCATAAAGCGTTGTATCATCTGCACCGGTATAGTCATTTTCATATACCAGATAGTAGTATGTATTCCACATCTTTCCTATCAGGTCTCCCTTATCATTGTCGTTTATGACTGTTATCCTGATTGAATCAGATGCGACTGTCTCTCCCGAAAGATTATATCCCTCAAGCAGGATATTCCTCTCATACCCGACTCCCGAGAATGTATAGGTAAAGGAGTCTTTCCCCGTCGGGTCAAATGCGCTTCCGAGCGGATAACTGTCTGCAAAGAATCTGACTGTTGATACATTTTGTGCGACAAATGTGAAAGTGACAGGGTTTTTGACGGTTGTGCCATCAACGGGAGAGGTAATCTTGACATACGGTGTCTGCAAAGATATATCAGTTGTATCTTCACCTGCAGTATCTCCTCCTGTGTCGTAATTGATATCACTACCGGTATCGGGAATAATTACAGTATCATCTGATTCGGTATCATCTTGCGATAAATCTGTGCCTGAATTGTCTGTAATACCGGTATCGGTTATTCTTTCATCTGCAGCAGTTATATCACTGTATATACCATCCGTCTGTGTGTCTGTCGCCGCATTGTCCGCAAAGAGTATGTCTTCTGTATCCTTAAATCCGGTATCCGGAGTAAAAATATCATTCGGGTTTGTGTCTTCGTATCCCTCTTGTGAATTTTCAGATTCAGAACATGCAAGAAAGAGGGTAACGATAAAAACTAAAAAACAAAACTTCACAAATTTCTCCTTTATAGCTTAACGTAAAATTTTGATAACCAGATATTATTTTTCTTTCTTTTTTTGATTTGGGTTCAACTGTTTTCCCCTGTTACCTTGATTCTGGTCGTATTGTTTGTTTGTTCCAGTTGTTCCTTTGTTAGGATTTTGCATATTGGATTGATTGTCCTTTGGATTAATTTTTTTACTCATAAAAACAACTCCTTTGTATTAAATAATAAAGTATAATACATAAATTTTCAAACAATGAAAGAATATTTGACCAATAAACTATATACATCTTTCCAAAAATGAACTCTCTTATCTACTAAATCATATAACCATATAACAATATTTTTTTCAATCATTTTTTTATTGTCGATAATCTTCTTTATCAAAGTAAATAATTCCTTTTGATGTTGATCCGGTGTGTGATATATAACTTCCGATATGTTTTCAGACAAATTATTATTTTCATATTCGGTTATTATTAAACCAATCAAATGTTTTGGCATACGTTTCCATAAAATATCTAGTATTCTACTTAAAAATATTGGAAATATTTTTGTGGATTTAATTAATTCTATTGCCTTTTCTTCTGGTATTTTTTCCCATATTATATCTGGATATTTTTTATTTGAAATATTTTTATGCTTTATCATATTACCAATTTTTTCCCATGTCTGTTTGTCAATGTTAGAAAGAATATATTGCAATATTTGGTATTCATTGTTGAAAAAATTATTGTTGAAAAATTCTTCTGGGGCTGTCTTAATGATCTCTAATAATTCGTCTTTCTTATAAGCAAAATAATCGTCGTTGTTAATTTTCCCACTATTAATATTACTTATATAATTTTGCCAAAAATAATCAATAACATTATCATATGATATATTTCTTCTGTTACATTCCTCTTTTAATATATCGACAGGAAAAGAAAATGGAAGAGAAAAACTTCTTATAATCGGACTTATTTGTCCGGTCGCTTGATGGACAAAAATAGTAGGTTCCTGAAGAAGAGGATATCTTTCTGTATTTAAGACGCCAAATTTGTCAAAAAGTCTAGAACCCAAAGAATACAACTCCTTTATTATATCATAATTACTATAAATCCCATCATAAGATATTATTTCTAAGACCTTATTTAAGTTTTCAGGAGGACTTTTATGAATCCAGGGGGATAGAGAGGGATCACTATTTTTAAGAGTATCATTTTTGTTGTTAATATATAGATACTCCGAGATAATTTGTGCTGAGAATAAATAACACCCAAGTGTTGTAAGGAAATCATTATTGGTCGAGTCTTTCGTTTGTATATTTATTAGCGGAACAGGAGGGAAATTGTTATATCTTTCAATAACAATTTTCATTTCGTTTTTCCAAATTTCTTCGACTATGCTATTGTCCTGAAATGTTGTTCCTTTTGCTATGGATATACCAATTGCACGGAAAATAGCATCTATGGCTAATACACTATTCGGTTCATTAATATTGAGATGAGCTATAGCTTCTTTGATTTTTGTATAATTATTACTCGAAAATTCTTCAATCAGTTTTTTGATGATTTTGGATGAATATTCCTTGTAAAAAAGAAAATATGTCCAATCTATACCGGATGACTGAAATGTTTCAATAAAAATTTCCTGAAATATAAGATTCTTAAGCCATGTTGAAGTCAATTCATATTGATTACCATCTCTTGATGATAATATCTTATATTTTATTAAATATTTTATGAAGTCATCGCTTATATTCTTCGAGGATATTATAATCTTGCGCAAATCTTCACTTTTGATGCGTTTATATTCTTCATATTCTTCCTTTTTGAGACCTATGTATTTTGCGGCTTTTATCCACTGTTCTTTGTTCATAGATGTAGGCCAGTAATTCATGACTCTGGTTTTTTCTGTTATACATAAAAATTCATGTCCTCTATTTATTATTAGTGAAGTTCTATTATTATTATCATTCGTGTTATTATTCTCTATCTTTAACCTAAAGTACTCCTTAACAAATCTTTTACTGTTTGATAAATTATTTGTTCCAATCTGGTTAATTATGTATAATATTTCTAATAGTTCCTCAAAATTTGAAACTAGTCTAAGTATATCATTTTTTCTATTTAATATGTCATCTTTCGAGAAACCACCTCCCTTTGTAACTCTTTCGCCAAACCATTCGACAAACTCATCAAAATATTCATCGACAGAAGGTGATATTATATTAAACAAATCTGCTTTGTCTTCATCTTTATTTTTAAAATAATAATTAAAACCAACAGGTTCCTTATTAATATTTTCATCTCCAATTTGACTTTTATATGTTCTTTCATTTTGCATATTAATCATAACACATAATGCACTTAATTGTTCTAATTTGCTTTTTTTTATATTATTAAGTTTCTCTGCTTTATCTATTTCTATCCATATTTTGTTATTTGTTGGTTTGTCTAAATCCTCTAAGTTCCCTTTCTTAAACCATTTCCTGTTTTCTAACCATTTTATAATTATTTCCTTCTCAAGGTCAGATTGATATGTCCATCGAGTAAACCTGTATGGGTCGAGTTGTCCAAATACAGGATTATTAAATACTTTAGGTAATCCGGGAGGTAAATCTTCTTTACTCAAGTCAAGTTGAGGAATGTCTGGAAAATTACTAAATTGAATGATAGATGGTTCTTCTTTGTATATTAATCTATTAAATTCAGAAATATCGATTTTTAATTCTCTAGCGAGAGGCTCTATAAATTCTCTGCCTTTCCCTTTCCAATAATCAGTTTTCCCTTTATCTAAGTTTCTTAGTTGATTTCCAAGCGATCGAAATGTTTTATTTTTTGATTTGGGTTTAAGGATCATTTTTGCAAGCTCATCATAACTTTTTATACCTTTACTTTTCATCATCTCTTTTATTGATTCCATTAGCTTCCTCCTGATTCAATAATATTTCACAAAAATTATGTTTTGTCAATATACATGCATTATGCATGCATTATGCATGCACAAAATACTGCTTGAATAATATCTGGCAAATGTTAAAATTTTTGATAGATAAGGAGGTAGTAATGAGTTTTGTATTTACCACGCATGCTTGCAAAAGAGCAAAGCAAAGATCAATTTCTTTTAGTCTCATCGATTTAGCGGTAAGTTATGGAAGTATCTACTTTGTAGGTGATGGATGTGTTGCGTATTTAATAGACAAATCTTCTATTAAAATTGCGGAGCATGAGTGCATATGTATGGAAAAATTGCTTGGTGTAGCAGTTATTGTTTCGGGCAAAAATATTGTTACTGTGCAACATACCAGGAAAATTCCTAATCACTGGAAAAGATGGAGGTAATAGTGAATAATAACATAGCGATTTTTCTTGATATTAAAAGCCAAAAGGGATGGAAGCATTTATCACTAGGATGTGCGTCGTTAATTGCAACATTAAAAAGTAAAAGTTTTGGATATGTTGAGGTCATAGAAGCCGATAACTTAGCTGAAATCGAATCGAGATTGTCAAAATTGAATTATATATATAAATCATGCAAAAACTTAAATTTATTAATTGGGGTTTATATATGGTCGGAAAGCATTGTAAGTGAAATATTATCAAACATTAGAAAAAATGGTTTTGAAGGAAGAATTATACTAGGAGGACCATCTGTAACATATAGGGATAAACATGAATTGCAAAAAATCTTTCCAGAAGCAGACATTTTTGTCAAAGGATATGCAGAAGATGTAATATATGATATTTTGATGTCGTCTGATAAATTAAAAATATCCGGTGTTAGTTATAATAACTCTAAGAGTAAATTTGAAATATTGACAAATATAGATATTTGTAAACTTGCTTCTCCATGGCTAATGGATATTATTCATTTAGAAGAGAATCATACAAGTATTAACTGGGAAACAAGGAGGGGCTGTCCATATAATTGCGCATATTGTCAATACCATGGCAATTTACACAATAATATTCATAACAAATTCGATATTAATAGGATAAAAGGTGAGATAGATTTGTTCCATCTGAAAAATATTGGGAGAATATCAGTGGTTGATCCTGTATTTTATCCTGATAAATATTCAATAGAAATATTGGAATATTTTATTAGAATAGGTTACAGAGGTAAACTTTGTCTACATTTAAGAGTAGAACTTATTAAAGATGATTTTATTGATTTGTTTAACAGGTTAAATACTTGTCTGGAAATAGGTTTGCAAACAATTTTTGAAGAGGAAAGTAATATAATTAATAGAAAAAATGATTTAGTCAAATTTGAAAAGGCAATATATGAATTAAATAAAAGGTGTATAGATTATGAGGTTAGTATTTTGTATGGATTACCAGGGCAGACTTACAATTCATTTTCAAAAACAATAGATTTCCTAAAGAAAAACAATGTAAAAAAAATAAGAGCATTTCCATTGTCGATTTTTCCTGGAACTGGACTAGAGAAAAAAATGGAAGAATATAAAATAAAAATTGACAAGAAAAAATTAAATATAGTAGTTTCAACTTACTCTTTTTCTGAGGAAGAATATCATATAATGGAAAATGTCGCTCTTAAAATTAACCGAAAAAATTATAGCGAACAATGAATTAGAATTAAAAAATGATAGTGTTGGCATTTATAAGTTTTTTATTGCAACGGTCCTGAATAAGCGATAGATATCTGGTCGGGGAATTTTTTTGTTAAGAGGTATTGGAATTTTATGGATAAATTACTTATCAGAGGTCCTGTAAAACTTAAAGGCAGAGTAAGGATTTCCGGTGCCAAGAATGCCGCACTTCCCTGTATGGCAGCGTCTATTCTGACAGATGAGTCTGTAAGACTTACCAATGTTCCTGATGTCGCAGATGTAATTTCAACCATAGAACTGATGAGATATATGGGGAGTGATTGCAGTTTTGATAAAGAGAAGAATATTCTGAAAATCGAGGGCGGTAAACTCACAAAGTGTGAGGCCCCTTATGATATTGTCAGAAAGATGCGGGCGTCTTCTCTTGTGCTAGGACCTCTTGTTGCAAAATATAAAAAGGCAAGAGTCTCACTTCCCGGCGGTTGCGCAATCGGCGTCAGACCGATTGACCTTCACATCAAGGCACTTGCACAGATGGGCGCAGATATAAGAAATGAACACGGCTATATTGTTGTAGAGGCAAGACAGCTCAAAGGTATTAAATTCTTTTTTGATATTGTGACGGTAACCGGCACGGAAAATATTATGATGGCGGCTGTACTTGCCAATGGTGTTACGGTGCTTGAGAACTGTGCCAAAGAACCGGAAGTTGTGTGTCTTGCAAAAATGCTAAAAAAGATGGGTGCGAGAATAGAAGGGGAGGGTACAGACAGAATAGTCATTGAGGGTGTCAGATATCTGAAGGGATGCAGCTACAAACTGATTTCAGACAGGATAGAGGCAGGGACATATGCAGTTGCGGCGGCTATCACGAGGGGAGATGTCATAATCGATAACTGTGAGCCGGAGTATTTTGATAATGTGCTCCTGAAACTCGAAGAGGCCGGTTCTGATATCAGACGGATGAAGAATGCCGTAAAAGTCAGTATGAAGAGAAGGCCGAAGCCTTTCGAAATTGTTACTATGCCGTATCCGGGTTTTCCGACGGATATGCAGGCACAGTTTGTGGCACTTGCAACGCTTGCAGAGGGAAGTTCCGTAGTTAAGGAGACGATATTTGAGAACAGGTTTATGCATATACCGGAGTTGATGAGAATGGGCGCAGATATTGAAATCAAGGGAAATACTGCCCACATCAGAGGAGTTAAGAAGCTTTCAGGTGCGAACCTTATGGCGACCGATTTGCGGGCATCGGCGGCTCTTGTGCTTGCTGCACTTGCGGCTGAGGGTGAATCTGTCATAAACAGAATTTACCACATTGACAGAGGGTATGCCCATCTGGATTCAAAGATGAAGAAGATAGGGGCAAGAATAGAAAGGCTCAAATGATGAGTGTGTTAAGGGTTTTCCTGTCGAGAGAAGCACTTATAAACAATATTTCGGAATTTACCCGGATATGCAATGGCTCCGAAAAAATAATGGCAGTGGTAAAGGCAAATGCATACGGTCACGGGCTCAATGAGATTTTGTCTGTGATACGGGATACCAAGGTGCGAAAATTCGGTGTCTTTACCCTTGAGGAGGCAATAAAGGTAAGAGAATACATACCTGATTCGATGGTCCTGATATTTCAGTCTCTCTATAATGATGAGTTGCGGGAGGCCATTGAACGGGGATTTGATATAACGACAGGCTCTGTTGATAATCTGAAAAATCTTGTTGAGGTTATCAAACATACACAGAGCCCGCCGTTTGTCCATCTCAAGGTCGAGACAGGTACAAACAGGCAGGGGATAAAGAGTGAAGATATTGAATATGTATCGAAGGTGTTATCCGATATCAGAAAGATAAAACTCAGGGGAATTTATACACACTTTGCCAATATTGAAGATACAACTGACCATTCATATGCTATGTTTCAGCTGAACAGGTACAAACAGTTTGTTGCCGAACTGAACAGAATGGGTCTGAACTTTGAGTTCAGACATACTGCCTGTTCTGCGGCCGCTATTCTCTTTGCTGAGACTCATTTTGATTTTGCAAGGGTAGGGATAAGTCTTTACGGGCACTGGCCTTCGAAAGAGACGTTCGTCTCTGCCGGACACCTGAATATCGAAAAACCAAACCTTGCACCTGTTATGTCTCTCAGGACAAAAATCATTCAGATAAAAGGCATCAAATCCTCCGAATATATAGGGTATGGCTGCACATACAGGGCAATGAGGGATATGAAGATCGGGATTCTGCCGGTCGGCTATGCCAACGGCTACAGAAGGGCATTTTCAAATAATGCCTACGTCGTTGTGAGGGGTAAGAGGGCGCCGGTAGTAGGAAGAGTCTGTATGAATATCACAATGATTGATATTACTGATATACCTGATGCACAGGTTCTGGACGATGTGGTTCTGCTGGGTAAGGATAACGGGGAGATTATAAGTGCCGAAGACCTGGCTCAGATGTCACAGACTATCAATTATGAAGTTCTGACACAGACAGACCCGTTTGCAGAGAGGGTGATTTATTGAGGGGAGTTCTTTTCGAAAAATTTTTCACAAAAGCAAATGATTTCCTAAACCGTATTATCCCCGACTCGTTCACGATAGCCATACTGCTTACAATTGTTGTCTTTGCCGGCGGCATTTTTTCTGAATTGTTTTATTCTGGCAGCGGGATTACACAATCGGTTTCGAACTGCATTACGGGATGGGGAAGTGGTTTCTTTACCCTCCTTGAGTTTGGGATGCAGATGTCTCTTATTATCCTCTGCGGCTATATTATAGCGGTATCCGGACCGGTCAATAAACTTCTCGTCTCTGTAATCAGATATCCCAAAAGCGAACGGGGAGTAGCGCTGACGGTTGCAGCGGTATCGATGCTCCTCTGCTTTATCAACTGGGGATTCGGGCTTGTGGCGGGGGCAATGCTCGTGAAGACAGCATATTCTCACCGAAGGGGAATCAACTATGTCTATCTTGTGGCAGTTGCATATCTGGGACTCGGAACTCTCTGGCACGGAGGACTCTCAGGCTCGGTACCCCTTCTGCTTGCAACGGAAAATCACTTTCTCGTGGCAAAGACGGGGGTGATTCCGGTAAGTAAAACAATATTCTCTGCATCAAATATTGTTCTGATGCTGACCGTATTTCTGGTTATGCTGTTTCTGGTATATATGCTGTATCCTGCACAGAATTTTGAAGTTGTATCATTTGATGAATCAGGGAAGGGAGCCGGGGAGGGAGAAAAGAGCGAGGAAAGAAGAGATTCATTTGCAAAAAGGATGGAAGAGTCGTATCTTCTGAATCTGGTAATTTTTACACTTATCCTTGTGTATAATTTTATTGATATTTACGAAGGGAAATTCTCTCTGTCATTAAACAGGGTAAATCTTATATTTATTGGTCTTGGGTTTGTATTGCACAAATCACCGTCTGAATTTGTAAGAGCCGCCCAGAGCGGTGTTTCAATGATTACAGGTGTAGTAATTCAGTTTCCGCTTTATGCAGGGATTTACGGGATAATCAAAGGGACGGCGCTACTGAATGTGATAAGTCATTTCTTCATTTCTGTATCATCTGCAAAGACATTCGCATTTATAGTTTTTCTCTATTCAGGGATTCTCAATTATTTTGTCCCTTCGGGGGGTTCCAAGTGGGTAATCGAAGCTCCCTATCTTATAGATGTGGCTGCAAGACTCAATGTGCCCGTAGAGAGGATTGCGA
Organism: Bdellovibrio sp.; assembly: GCA_020725805.1. Taxonomy (GTDB): domain Bacteria; phylum Myxococcota; class SpSt-1050; order SpSt-1050; family SpSt-1050; genus SpSt-1050. The sequence goes on along the minus strand of DYEF01000021.1, from coordinate 12,873 downwards.
TGTTTTATGCGTACGGCGATATGTGGACTAATCTCGTACAACCCTTCTGGGCGATTCCACTTCTGGCTGCGGCAAAAATAGAATTCAGGAAAATAATCGGTTACGAGCTCCTGTTTGCATTTGTTTATGGCATAATTATCTCTTTTGCATCTTTTCTGCTCTGATATTCTGAATTTTGCCGGTTTTTGGACGATTGTGTCCTGACAGATTTTCCTGTTGTCTTTGGTCCTTTTTGGGTTAGAATGGTGATTACGGATAGCATATGAGAAAGAAGAGAAATAAAAGAAAGAAGATTCCGTTTTGGATTGAGCCGATGAAAAAACCCTCCCGTCCGATCGGGACGAAGAAGGGGAAGAAGGGATACGACAGGAAACGGGAAAAGAGAAGACTGAGAAGAGATATAGAGTTTGAGCCGGAGGATTATGAGTTTGAATCATATTAGCGGGAGATGTTTTATTTGCAAAAGAGAGGGAAAAACCAGCAGGGCCGAATTCTTATGTGAAAAGTGTCTGCTTCTGGCACTAAAACATCCGCTCTTTAAGTGTTCGAACTGCGATTCGACGGGAGTCATAACGGAAGAAGTGGCTGCTATGCTGAAATCCCAGAGCGGGACAGAGATTGTACGCCCCTGTGTGATTCTTACAAATTATTGTGCAAACTGCATAAAGGGACTCGAAAAGATTGACCTTAAGATACGGATATACCGGCTGGACAAAAAGAGCTTTTCCTAATTTTTCTCTCTGCCTCTGAAATTTACACGAATTGGGACACCGTCGAATTCAAATCTCTCCCTTATCTTGTTGATGAGATATCTTTTGTAGGCAAAGTGTATTTCTTCGGGGTGATTTACGAATATCGTGAAATTGGGTGGTGCCTCTTCCGTCTGTGCGGCGTAAAAGAATTTTATCATTCGTCCTTTTGTGCCGTGGGGCGGGTGCTCGGTCTGAATCTGTTCGATCAGTGCATTCAGTTCACTCGTTTTGACTCTTCTTCTGAAATTCTCGTCGGTCTTTATTATGAGATTGAGGATATCTTTTCTGGTTTTGAGTTTTAAGGCAGAGTCGATAACCAGCGGGGAGTATGTGTTTGCCTTGAAGATATAATAAAACTCCTTCATAAATGCCTTTTCGTTCTTGTATTTTCTGCTCTTTTGGACGAGGTCCCACTTGTTTGCAAAAAATATTATGCCTCTTCCTCTCTCCTCCGCCAGATTGACGATTCTCTTCGTCTGCTCTGAAATCTCTTCGTTTGCATCGAGCATAATAATTACGACAGATGCCCGCTCGATAGTGGCGATGCTCTTTTTGACCGAAATCTCTTCGAGTTCATCCGTTATCCTTTTCTTCCTTCTGATGCCGGCCGTGTCAATAAATACAAACTCATAGTTGTTGAAGACGAATCTGACATCAACGGTATCTATTGTAGTGCCAGGTACCTCGGAAACTATGAGCCTTTCATCGTTGATAAGCGAGTTTACAAAAGAGGATTTCCCTACATTTGGCACTCCAAGGACTGCGACATTGATGCTCTGTTTTATGTCACCGGCAGACTCTTTCGTCTCTGTATCTGAACCGACGGCTCTTCTGATTATCTCCTCTTTCAGTAGCGAAATCCCGTATCCGGTAGTGGCGGATACGATGAATAACTCACCGAGACCGAGTTTATGAAATTCCTGTGAATTCAGGTTCTGTTCGTATTCATTGTCACATTTGTTGACGACGGTAATTACCGACTCTTTCCTGTCTCTCAGGATATTTGCAATTTCAGTGTCGAATGCAGTACAGCCCTGTTTTACATCCGTGACAAAGAGAATCAGGTCTGCATTCTCAATCCCTTTTTCGATCTGCTTTCTTACAAGTCTTGTGAGATGGTCTGCCTCTTCGGAGACTATGAAACCACCGGTATCAGTCAAAAGTATTTTAATTCCGTTCTCTTCGATCTCGATCTCTTTTCTGTCCCTTGTTACACCGGGGCGGTCGTAGACTATAGAGACCCTTCTGCCGCAAATCCTGTTTAAGAGGGTAGATTTACCGACGTTTGGTCTGCCGATAAGGACTACTTTATAACTCATACCTTTTCATATCCCAAATCAGAGAGGAAGAATCTGTCTCTGTTCCAGTTCTTCTTTACAATGACTCTCAGACCAAGAAAGACTTTGCAACCAAGCAACTCTTCAATCTCTCTTCTGGCAAATGTGCCTATTTTTTTAATCATATCTCCGCCTTTACCGATTATAATCGGCTTTAGGGATTCCCGTGCAACATATATTACTCCGCTGATTCTGACAATCCTTTTCATTTCGTCCTCATTCTCCCTGTCAGATTCGTCAAACTCCTCGATTGTTACAGCACATTCGTAAGGTATCTCTTTTTTCAAAAGATAAAACAATTGCTCTCTTATTAGTTCCTGTGCAAGGAATCTCTCACTCTTAATTGCTATCTGATCCGGGTCATATAGGAATTCACCTTCCGGCAGATATCGTTCAATAGTTGAAATAAGCCTGTCTATATTTGTGTTGTTTAGTGCAGATACCGGGACTATCTCAGAGCCGATCTTCAATTCCTGCAACCGGTTCAGGAGGTTTGAGACTTCGTCATTGCTGATGGTATCGCTCTTGTTCAGTGCTACAATGAATGGTTTTCTGACCTCCTCAATCTTCTTTCTGAATAATTCGAAGGTCTCGTCTTTTTGGTCAAAGATAGAAATATTTTTCGGCTCAACGAGCATTAATATCACATCGCAGTTTTTTATTGCCTCGATAATCTCTGACTGAAGTATATGATTGAGCCCCTCCTCGGCCTTTATAAAACCCGGGGTATCGACAAAGATTATCTGAGTATTACCTGTGGTGTAGATACCCTCGATTCTGTACCGTGTCGTCTGGGGTCTGGGGCTTACAATGGAGAGTTTCTGCCTGATTAACGTATTTAATAAAGTTGATTTTCCGGCGTTCGGGAATCCGGTTATTGCTACAAATCCGCATCTCTTGCTCATACTGCAAATTTAAGCATTTATAGAAAAAATGCAACCTAATTGTATGCTGAATTTACTTGAATATGGATAAAGGCTTTAATATAACCAGAATATCATTATTCGAAAGGAGATATAAAATGAAGCTTACAGCTGAGATGTTGGAATTTATAAAAAAAGATGCTCTTGAGAGATTTTTAAGGTATGTGAAGATTAATACTACCAGTAACGAAGAGAGCGGGACGAATCCCTCTTCTAAGAATCAGTTTGAACTTACAAATCTCTTGAAAGACGAGCTCAGGTCCTTAGGAGTTGATGTGGTGGTAGATGAGTTTTGCTATTTATATGCAACGCTGCCTGCATCAGACGGTGTAAAGGCCCCACCGATAAGTTTTATTGCACATATCGATACGTCCCCGGCAGTATCCGGCGAGAATGTAAAACCTGTTATTCATAGGAATTACAACGGTGGAGAGATAAGGTTTCCGGATGATCCCGGTCTGGTACTGAGCCCGAAAGATTCACCCGAACTTCTGGAATTTATAGGACAGGATATAATCACTGCATCAGGAACGACACTCCTCGGTGCCGATGACAAGGCAGGGATTGCGGCGATAATGACGATGGCGGCGGTTTTTAAAAAATTCAGTCAGCTTAAGCATCCCGAAATAAGAATCTGCTTTACACCTGATGAGGAGATCGGGGCAGGAACGGCAAAGATCGATATCAGTAAACTCGGGAAGATCGGTTATACATTTGACGGAGGGATGATCGGCGAGATCGAGAATGAGTGTTTTGATGCCATGGGTGCAAAGATAAAATTTACAGGTCTCAATGTCCATCCGGGGTATGCAAAAAACAAGATGATCAATGCCGCAGGTATTGCGGCCAGGTTTTATGCTATGCTTCCGGAATATGAGACACCTGAGAGGACGGAAGTCAGAGAGGGGTTCTTTCATCTCCTGAAGATTTCCGGTGACGAGAGTGAGGCGGTCCTTCAGTTTATTATCCGCGATTTTGAGCACGCAAGAAACGAGAAAAGGGCGGAACTATTAAATTCGCTGAAAGATTTCTTTGAAAAGAAGTATCCGGGTCTGAAGATCGATGTGGAGATAAAGGAGCAGTACAGGAACTTCAAAGAGGTTCTGGATAAGACCCCGGAGGTTACCGACTTTGCCATAAAGGCTATCGAGATGGCAGGCATAAAACCTATCAGAAGGGCAATCCGGGGCGGCACAGACGGGGCAAGACTGAGTTTTATGGGGATACCAACACCAAATGTCTTTGCCGGCGGACTTTTATTCCATTCAAAAAAGGAGTGGATACCTGTCGTGGCATTTGAAAAGGCTGTGGAAGTAGGAATCAATATCTGCAGTCTCTGGGCCGAAAAATAAAACCGTTTTATAGAGGGCACCTGTCCTTTTATACCAAAATACTGTCGTTTTTCCGGTATTTTTTAGCGATGTGAGTTTATTTCAGATACCTTTTGAAATGCATCGATTATGGTTTTAAGGTAAACAAGAATCAGACCTGTATCCTCCGGATTGAGTTCACCTTCCTCCTCTTCATTTGCAAGTACCATATTTATATAATCCAGCAGATCCGGTTGCGGGTAGTTCTCCATCATCTTCTTTATGGATTCTGAAAAATCCTCTTCATTCATATCTTCCATTGTATCAAGTAATTGTGAGTTCTGTTTTTCCATCTCACCTATCAGAACCGGCAGAACCTTCGGGAGTGATGAATTCACGCGGGCCATAACCTTCCATATACAAACACCTAAGAATATAAATAATTCCTTTTCTATCATTCCGAAATCGCGATCGGCTGTTGCTTTTAGGTAGGTAAGTAAATAAGGCTGCTCTTTATTCATCTCATTCATCAGTTGAATTGCCTGATCCGGTGTATACATTGATATTTCATTAAATACTGTGTCAATAGTCTCAAAAGAAATGGGTCCCATTATGCCTCCGCAGTATTAAAACCAGTATCGGAATTTTTCTATCACCTGAGATATCATCTGTCAAAGGTATTAATTTTCGCAGCCGGCCTTTTTCAGTTATGAGATATCGGATTAGCCAAAGCAGAAGATATTGTCAGCCTTAATAAAGATTTTTTTCTTTGAGAAGATCGCAAAAACCTGATATTAAACCGTATGCCCTGTTTGCGAAAGGAAAGAAAATGAATAAAAACTACAGATGCCTGCTTGCTGCAATCGTTTATGTCTCTTCCCTTTTCCTAAATTGCAGTACGAATTCCGCCTCAGATATACCGAAAGATGTTTTAGGAGATGCATCAGTTGTGAGTGATGTCTTCTCTGATGTCTTACACGATGTAAATACGGATGAAGGTTATAAGTACGTATATGAAGACATTCCGTTTGTTCAGTATGAATCGAAACTTTTTGATACCAGTGTATCTGTAAATTCGCTTGCAGAGTATAAAAATAAGATAATTGCCGGCCGCGATGATGGTCTTTTCTTCCTTCAGGATGATACCTTTCAGAAGATAGAACTTTTGGGAGATGAGAAGATAATAAGACTCCTGCCTTACAGGGACCTTCTTGTCGTTGTAATGGAAAAGAGAATTATTATTACCGATACCGATAAGATTATTGATTCCAGAGATTTTGCAAATCCGGTTATATTTGCCTCATCTGATAATGTAAGGGTTATTGCGGGAGATTCAGAGCAGCTCTTTATAAAATATGAAGATGGTAAGTTTTTGGAGCAGAAATTCGAATACGGAATCAGGCACTTATGTTATTCGGACGGTTTCTATTATGTGGTGTCACTTAGCAGCATATTGAAGGTTGAGGGTAATTTTGACAAAACCTCCTCTGTCGTCGAAGGGGTTTTTAATTCGATTGATTGTGATACCAGAGGGGGCTTTGTGGCATCGAATACCGATAGATATGTAATCTATGACGGGCAGAATCTCAAATGGGTTACGAAGGAAGAGAAAATGCCCTATCCGAAACTGAAGTCGGTAAAATTTTCACGATACGGTATATTCGGGCTCTCCGATAAGGGCCTTATGCTCTATAAAGAAAACGGGTTGTGGGATTATTTCCACAGCAGATATTATATACCGGACTGGGATGTGAATGATGTTCTAATCGATTCTCCCGGCAATATTCTTGTTGCAACCGCTAAGGGAGTCGGGATGATATCTCCGAAACAGATGACCCTTAGGGAGAAAGAGGGAATTCTATATGATGGTATGAAGAAGAGGCACAACAGAATGGGATTTTATTCCCCCTGTGCGATGAAAAATCCGGGAGACCTTTCTTCCTGTTATACACACGATGATGACAATGACGGACAGTGGTCGGGGATGTATCTTGCAGCGATGTGCTTCAAATATGTTGTAACTAAGGACCAATCAGTATTAAATGACGCAAGGGAGACGCTTGAGGCATTACTGCTTCTGGAGACAGTAACTGGTAAAAAGGGATTCTTTGCCCGCTCGGTAGTAGAGCCAGAACTCTGCGATATTAAAAAACAGAGCGGCGGCGAGTGGCATCTCTCGGACGACGGAAAGTGGTGCTTCAAGGGAGATACATCCTCGGATGAATATGTCGGGCACGTATTCGGTCTTTCTATCTATTATGACTATTGTGCAAATGAGGATGAGAAAAAACGGATCAGAGATGTTCACGGGGAACTTCAGAGATATATAGTGCTCAACGGATATAAGATTGTTGATCTGGACGGAGAAGTGACCACTCACGGTCAGTTTTATCCGGAATGGATTAAGACGACTGGTCAGTTTGGTGATGCGGGATTGAATTCGGCTATGATTCTGGGGGGACTCAGATTTGCATACCATATTACAGGCGATAAGTTCTTCGAAGAACACTTCTATAAACTTGCAAGAGATGAGAGATATTTTGATTATGTAAGAAGGATTCAGGATATCAATACTGCTGTGCAAATAAATCACGACTCTGAGGAGATGAGCTTTCTTGCACTTTTTACACTGATAAGACTTGAAAAAGACCCAAAATTTTTAAAATACTGGAATGAGGGGCTTGAGAATATCTATCAGACTCAGATTAAAGAGAGAAATCCCGAATTTAATATGATCTATGCATTTTTTAATCCGCAAGGTAATTATCATATAGATGATTCTGTAAGAACACTCAAAGAATTTTATCTGCATGGAATTGAGTGGAAGGTATATAACAGTCATAGAGCAGATTATACACTCGACCCGAAGAAGGATAGATTTGGCAGACCTCAATCACTTGAGGTATTTTCTTATAATCAAAAGCGTGTTATAAGATGGGCAGAGAATCCGTTCGTCCTTGATGAGGAGGGTGAAGGGTATTCGGAGCAGATTATGACTCCGTATCTCCTGCCGTACTGGATGGGGAGATTCATAGGCGTTATCAGGTAAGGGGATTTTTATGAATATGTTTCCCTGCAGGGTTTGCAGAAATATGGTGGCGGTTGAGGCAGAGATGTGTCCTCACTGTGGTGCAAAGAAGCCGGCCAATCATCTGTATGACGGGACCGGTATCGATTACAAATCCGGTATCGAGCTCTTCGGTTATCCGCTGATTCATATCGCCTTCGGTAAGGACAGAAACGGTCATCTGAGAGTTGCAAAGGGAATCATTGCGATAGGTCAGTTTGCCTTTGGTCTTATTACTTTTGCACAGTTTGGAGTCGGCATCCTTTTCGGCTTCGGTCAGTTTATTATAGGGATTACCGCCATTGCACAGGTGGCGATTACACTCCTCTTTGGTATTGGTCAGGTGGCAACCGGTTATATTGCAATCGGACAGATTGTAGTAGGGTATTACGGACTTGCACAGGCGGGGCTTGCAAAATATATCTGGACTGCAAAATACAAGGACGCAGAGGCAGTGATATTCTTTAATCAATTGAAGGAGTATATACTAAAATTTTTGGGGTAGTTTACAGTTATTGGTTCACAATTTCAAATTTAAATATTCCTTCTCCAGAACATCCCTCTATAACACAATCACAACTATTTGTGCTATTATTTGTTAGACCAGGTTTAATTTTATAATAGAGTGAATTTATGGTTATAGGTGGATTTAATAATTTAGAAATTTTTGCTCCACATTCTTTGATTGTCTCATCCCAGGTCGAAAGACAGGATTCCAAAAGGCAGGCCTGGCCATAGCTTGGATCCCATTCAATTTCTTCATTTCTTTCAAGTTTTAACAAGTCTATTTCAAATTTGATAGATTTCGTCGTATCAGTGTTCTTTATTGGTTCTATCATAGTAATTGTTCTACTGTCGTTATCCGTAGTGCTTTCTTGAACTACAAATGAATTGGTAGAACTTACTCTTGCGTATATAGTAGCGAAGAATTGCCCATAATAGAATTTATACTGTTTACTCCATTCGTATGTTTTAGTCCCTATATCCTTTTTAAGCTCGGCTTTTACTGAAATTGTCTTTTTATTCTTCTCACTATTTATTATTATCAACAAAAATCTGAATCCCTTTGAATATGTCTCAATTTTATTAATAGTAACTTCCTGACTATTTTTATTAACTTCACCAATTAATCTTTTGTAATTTTCATCTATAATAAGTATCTTGTTCTCCTCAGATAGGTTTTCTGAAGAAATTGTAAGTTTATAAGGTATATTCTGTTCAAAGCCTTTATCTTTTAATCTTAGCATTATTATAAAAGGTTTTGCTGAAAGGCCGTTGAACTCAGATGTAAACACATTATTGTTATTGGTTTCAGGATTATCAATATACCAGTATTTAGCACTATTGATTATAAGTTCTTTTGCCTTATTTATGCAATCTTTGATGTCTGTAAAATAACCATTATCCAGAAAATATTCATTTATAAACCATTCCCACTTCCAGTACCAGTGTATATCATCTGTTGCGTTTTGGATTGCATCCTGCACTGTCTGTTTATTAGATATATTTTCCCAGATTTTTCCTACTATTCTGGGGTCATCGTTGTAATACTTTAATAGATATCCTAAAAATAGTGAAGCGCCATACCCGTGCTGTGATTCATCCTCGGGATTAAGGAAACCATTAAGGATAAAAAAACCAGACAGGTTATTGATTACTTTAGAACAGTATCTTGGATTTTTAAGAAAATATTTTTCGAACCAGACCGAGGATGCCTCCTTAAACCATATATTTTTTCCACCAGTAAATCCTATAAACCAGGATGGGTCATACAGGTCCTGAAGTAGGTGAAAGAGTTCGTGTCCTGCAGAGACCTTAAATTCAGTATCAAAATCAGGCGAACTAAAATTTTCCTCATTTATATCGATCCAGTCATAATCGCGACTTACCTTGCTTGATATTGCAAGTGCCCATCTTTCTATATTTTTCAAGTCTTTGATCTCAATTTTAATTGGGAAGCTCTTTCTTTTTGAAAATGAAAGGCCGAGGTCATTTTCAAGGACAGAATAGGCTTCTTCAAAAAATGTGTTTAGTTTCTCAATCTTTGTTCCAAAGTTGTCTCCAAGTTTCTCTGGTGAATAGGTAAATCTGAAATGATTGAATTCGTGTGTAATCATATTTGTAACCGGTGCAACAAGTATTGTATTTTTATCGGAAGTACTTAGAGTACCGATGGTATTTTTCAGAAATTTGAGATTTGTACTCTCAATATATGGCAGAATCCCTTTTACTTCCTTATTGATTATCTGGCCGTCCAGAAGGGTAAATGTCTGTGTATTTGTATTGAGTGATTGTATAAAATTTGTCTCACCAAGCATAATAAATGAAGAATTCTTATCTGTGATATCCATCTTAAGACTTATTTCAATTGGTTTGTATATCTCTATGGGGAGATTGGTTATCTTGTATATCTTTCCGGCGAGATTCCCTGAATATGGAGTATCGGTCTTTATCTCGCTTATCTCAATCGTTGTAGAACTATTAATAGCCCCTTCAGGGATATTCATTTTGAGTCCCTCAGCCTCAACTACTTTTCCCTTATCATCTATCTGTGTTGTTAGAATCAGTCTTTCATAACCTGCATCCGATGAGATGTCGGAAAAAGAAGTATCTGTTAAATTGTTTGAAGGATTGCTGGAATTGTTATTATCTGAACAGGCAAACAGGTAAAAAAAGGCCCCTATGATTACAATAATAAAAACCTCTCTCTTCATATTTAATCTCTCCCTGTATGTAGTTGCCTTATTTTGTATAATATATATAAACTGATGTGTCAAGCTTGTCTGTTTTTGCAGTTGTAATATTTTATAAATGTATGTTTCTAAAGAGATACCGATTATTTTTATTGTTACAGATTTTGATATAGTTTCTAAAATTGCGTTTATTGTTTTAAATCAGTATTTTTTCCAATGACCAGGATAGTATAGAGAAGACCACTCGACTTCTCTGTTTTTGAATTTTTTATTGATAGTAATCCAAATACAGGTCCTATATAATATGAATCATTATGAAAGAGGAGGCCAAAATCACCTCCATAATAATAGTTGTCATTTATTTCTATAGTTATTTCATCTCTTGAAGATAAACCTCCTAAAAGGAAGTTTCCAGGTTCTTCATATATTATTAAACTCCCCTTTCTCAGTATTTTATTATATCCTGTTCTAAGAGTAAATCTAATCTCAGCTTTTGGTACTGTATATGATAGGTGCAAATGTATAGATGGCTGTGCTGAGATAGAATGGTTAGACATATATAGAAAGTCAAGTCGGTTTTCCATAGCAATTGAAAAATTATTATTATCCTCTCTGAAAGGAAAAGTAATTAGACCGGTCCCTATGCCTAATGCGGAGATATCCTGATTGCTGTTGATAGATTCCATAATACCTGAAAGATTTAAGGTAATATTTGCCTTGTCTGATATTTTGTTTTCAATCTCTATTCCTGCTATACAGGGAGGGACTTCTATACAGGGGAGTGGAACAGGTAAAATGAAATTTGTATATCCTAATAAAAAATTGATGTTTCTTGTTCCTTCTGTTTTATGAAGGCTCCTGGAGGGTACAAAGACTGGTGGGGCAAAGGTTATACAGGAAGTAAACCAATGAATGAATAGGCATATAATTATTGTCAGAATAATTCGATTATATTGCATTATTTCAAATTAATATCAAAACATTGTTTTAATCACAACAAAAAAATCTATAGGCGATATGTTGAAGAAATAATTGTAAGTTTCAGTTTGAATATTTCGAATTTTTGGGATAATAGGCAGGCTATTCAAAGGAGCGATTATGTCAGAAGAGAAGAATCAGGCAGAGACAGAGGTAAAGCAGAATCCCCTAAAGGAGATAATACAGCCCTTTATTGACCTAATTCACGCCCCACGGGCTCTCTGGGGTGTCAATCTTGCCTATACCCTCGAAGGGCTTTCGTATTTCGGGATACTAACATATCTTGCGATGTACTTTTCGGATTATGTCTTTCAGGGGGTTGACCACGCAGATGTCTGGTCACACAATATGGTGATGATTCTGACAGCAGGTATTGCGATATCTATGGTGGTATTGGGTTTTATCCCTGATAAGATTGGTGTGAGAAGGGCTCTGATATTATCTTTCTTTCTGCTGCTGACGGGAAGATTCTTTATTTCTGGTGCACACAGTCTCTTCGGATTCGAGCCCTCCGGTCTCTGGTCGCCGCTGCATCTGATCGTAATGCTCGGGATTATTATAGTGCTGATAGGATATGGTATGTATCAGCCGGCGGCCTATGCGGCAGTGAGACAGTTTACTACTCCGAAGACGGCCTCTATGGGTTATGCAATGCTCTATGCCCTTATGAATGCCGGTTCATCTCTTGTTATGCTCTCGTTCCTGCTAAGGGATGAAAAATTTTTGGGGCTCGGTATCGAGGGGACTTTCTGGGTCTATACAGGTATTACTGCCGTCTCGCTCCTCTCAACATATTTCATTTTATCGAAAAAGACGGTTGAGGAGACAATAAAGAAGGCAAAGGAGGAGACTGAAAGGATCAAGGCTGAAGAGGGGAAGAAAGAGGAAGAGAATGAATCAAAAGGTTCTTCTGAGTCAGAAGTTCAATCAGGCGGGAAGCTTTATATTCCTGTGACTGTCTGGATAATTATTGCTGCACTTATTCTTACTGCCCTGTTCAAACTGCCCGCTCCGGTAAATTACATTGTATCTGCTGTCATTCTGATTATACCGGTAATCATTCTCCTGCTGCCCTCCGCCATCAGGAATCCCGCTCTCAAATGGATTATGGAGCACCCCCTTGCAAATACGAAATTCTTTGTCTTTATTTTCTCCCTGATACCTGTCCAGACGCTCTTTACCTATAACTGGCTTATTCTCCCGCAATATATATCGAGGGCTTATGAAGGCTGGGTAGGAGAGTATTTTGAAATAGCCTCAAACCTGAATCCGATTCTGATATTCGTTCTCGTGCCGATTATAACAGCAGCAACGGTGAAGGCAAAGGTGTATAATATGATGATATGGGGGACACTCGTAATGAGTCTCTCTGCTTTTGTCCTTGCAATCGACCACAATGTTGTAACGCTGGGTCTTTATATCCTGATTATGACAATAGGAGAGGCGATGTGGTCTCCGAGATTTCTGCAGTATGCGACCGAGATTGCACCGGAGGGTAAGGCAGGACTCTATCAGGGAGTTGCACAGCTTCCGTGGTTTCTGACCAAGTTTTTAGTACCGCTTTTATATTCCGGATGGATGATCGAAAAGTACTGCCCGCAGAATGCCTGCACAAAACCTGAGCAGATGTGGTTTATATTCGGTCTGATTGCAGTTATCTCCCCTCTGATTCTGATAGTTGGCAAAAAGTGGCTTTCAAAGGATATGTAATAAGCAATTGTGCCAGGCGAGAAGCACTGGTGCCAGGCATAATAAGCAAAAATCAACACATTTTTGCTTCTCTTCCCACTTTCCTTTCACTTTCCTTTGCTTT
>DYEF01000020.1 GCA_020725805.1 Bdellovibrio sp. | reverse complement strand
CGCTTTGTGGTGTCATAACCATAAGAGGTTTTGTACCTGTATGCGGCTTTGGGGCCTCAAATAAAAAACCTGAGGCAAATAGACCTCGAATAGATGGATGAGAACCCTTATGGCTTTGGAATATGGGATATGAACAAATTATTCCAATTTGATTATGGATAGAAACGATTTTTCTCTTGACAACCCCCTTTCATAGATGGCACCTTTCCGCCTTCCCCCCTACTCCCGGTAAAACGGAACAATTATTGAGTACTTATTACTTACGGTCAGTGGAAGGACCGCCCTTTAGCCCTGTTTCCATAGTGGAGACAGGGCAATTTTACTTTACAATGTGGTAAAAAATACCCAACAATGGTAGAAAATACCACAAACACTCCACCACACTTCTTAAAATGCACGTAAAATCAATAGGTTAAATATAACACATTCTGGCATATAAGTTGAATTAATAATCTATTATCTGCTCAGGGAGGTGGATTATGAAGAAGGTATGTATAATTATTCTGGTTTTGGGACTTATAGGATGCGGAACTTACGAAGACGATTTAGTGCTCAATTCATTGCACAATGATCTGCTGCTCCTGAAAAAGGCAGATAAAAGCAGAAAAATTTCCACCACATCAGTTGCAAATATGCTCAAAAAGATTGAAATATCAGTTTCAGAAGATCCTGCAAAGCTTTTCAGTGAAGATGTACCCCCGGAATTCTCAATCAATTCTGTTATAGATTTGGTTATCGCTGCCAGATTTTCATACTTCTCGGGTTACCATAAAATCGGGATGAAGATATTTCTTCCTGACGGGAGTCTGTACTTCAGTTCCGATGCAGATGTAGATTTTGACAAAAACGCTTCATATTCAGAAAACGGAATAATAATTGAAAATTCTGATATGGTACTGACTGCAAAATATATAATGCCTGTTGCAGGAACAGAGCTTGCCATATTTATGCTCACAGGAAAATACAAGGCAGAAATATATCTCGACGGTAATATGGTTGCAGAAAAGGAGTTCGTGCTGAAATAAAAACGAAAGAACCCCGATTCACTTTGATTGTGAATCTCAATCAGCAGGTATTCTTATCTATCCATATCAATGTAATCGATTTTATATTCAAGAGAAGAAACAAAAGCCAGAAGAGATGCAATCACTTCATAATGCTTTTCATTTATTTCATCTCCGGGCTCATATGTTCTGAAGAATTCCCGTGCAAGGCTGATATTTTTTACCACAGGAACAGAATACGTACCCGCAAAAGCAATCATTCTCTGCGCATCCTTATCAATACCGATATAACCAATCTGAGGAGCATCTTCGTTTCCTGAATAAATTATCGGTATTGCGATATGCGTAGGGTTCACGAGCAGAAATTTCGCCTTTTTCACATCCCTTTTCATATCTGTGAATAGAATCATATGCCTGAATCTCTTCTGTCTCGACTTTACCTCGGGATCCCCTTCCTGATTTTTGAATTCCTCCTTTATCTCCTGCTTTGTCATATATAGTCCGCGTGTATATTTATACCTTTCATAAATCATGTCCAGCAAACCAACTGCAAGACCGGTAAATAAGGAAAAAAGAATTATCCTGTATATCGTAACGGCGAGTATAACCGGGGCATTTCCCTTTATAATCACAGAATCCGGTATTACGGATATGCTTGACTTGAGATAAAGCAGGACAACTCCAAGAAAAAAAATTATCTTCATAAAATTCAGTGCAGTTTTAATCAGCCTCTCCTTCGAAAAAAGATTTACCGGATTTATGTGCTCGAAGTAATTACGAATATTCCTTCCGAATGTGCCTGAAAAGGCCAGATTTGGTCTGTAGGTAAACGGAAGGAGAATATCTGACACAGGAATGATTATCAGCAAAAGAGAAAGGTAAAAAATCCCGTTCAGAAAGACAAGAGGAAAATTTCCGGAGAATACCTCGCAACCAAAAAAAGTCCTGCTGTCGGAAAAATATAGTCTGAATCCTTCAGAATACCGCTTTAATGCTAAGGAGATGACCGGTATTGCAATAATGAGTTTTATATACGACTCGAAAGGTCTTGACGAGAAGGTCTGCCCCTCCTCTCTCGCCTTCTTCAGTCTGTGTGGTGTCGGTTTTTCTGTCTTTTCCATCAATTAAACAGGTTTTGAATTGTTTCAGCCAGATTCCTGATACGAAAAATATCTATTTGTATATATAAACATATTTTCTTTAACATGATAATGATACCGCCAATTATTACTATTGTATTTATGAAAAGAGTATTCGATGAGATATTCAGATTTCCCCCTGTCAGATCCGCAAATGCAAAAATTACTGTCAGTGAGAGGGCAATAAATATGACAGGGCCGAAATATCCCAGACCGTTCTTTGAAATCAGGTTGAGGTTACTGATTATTCCGTATGTCATCTGTCTGATTATCTCCTGTCCGAAGGACAGATCTGTTGTGCCAAGCAGCAGCTTCAAAAGGAAGAGATGTGAATCTGATGAAAATATAATTAGTATGACAATCATTTCGAATATCATTTCCAGTACCGAACTCCTTTCATCAAAAATCCCCTGCGAGTTCAATACCCCCATACTTCCGAAAAGGTTTTCCACAACCGAGGATGAATTTATTATAAATTTTGTAAGTATTATAAAAGGCGCTGCAATCAGAAATCCCAGCAGAAATTCTGAAACAATAAAGCCAATATCAATACTCTGGCAGATAAAACTCCTGTCCGAAGTGAAATACCTGAAAAAACCAAGAATCGCGACAAGGGAGGATTTGACCATAAGAGGCGTAAATCTTCCCCCTAAAAGTTCGGAGAGACTGATTACCGGTACAAACCTCACACCAAGCGAAAGCGATACAATCATTATGCCGGCTACTTCGCTTATATTTATACTCATCTTCCCTCAAATATTTTTATAACAAGCGTAATATAATGGTTATAGAAATCTTTCCCGGCAATAAACATATAGGCTGTCGTTATTGCCAGCTTGGTCACAAAGACTATCGAACTTTCATGAATCTGAAACATCGCCTGAATAACAGAAATAATAATGCCCGAAATCAGTAGTAATGCAAAGAGAGGGAAGAGAAATACTGCGAGAACAAGAAGACTCTGCTGAATGAAATAAAGTGAGATTTCCATAATCAGGTACCGGAAATGAGATTTTTGGTAATCAGATACCAGCCGTCAGAAATAACAAATATCAGAAGTTTGAGCGGGAGAGAGATAGTTACCGGTGTCAGCATATTGAGCCCCAGTGCCACAAGCAGGTTAGCAACAAGAAGGTCAATGATAAGAAACGGAATAAATAGTCTGAAACCGAGAACAAAAGCCTCCTTTAGCTGCGTTATGACAAAGGCAGGGGCAAGAATAAGAATAGAATCCTCTTCAAGATTTTTTCTCCCGGCATCGGCGAACAGGTGATATTCCTTCTCTCCCGTGTGTTTTCTGAGATACCCTACAAGCGGAGGTTTTGCTGCTTCAAAAGCCTTTAGGATATCCGGGACATTATCCAGTTTCATCTGCATATTTTCACGGTCGAACGATTCCCGGGCATTTGAATACATATTCTGGGCAACCGGCTGCATTGTAAATATAGTAAGTATGACAGATAATCCGGTTATGACAGACGAAGGCGGAATCTGCTGAAGCCCGATTGCATTTTTCAGAATGGTAAGGACAACGGAATATTTAACAAAAGACGTCAGCATCATAATTATGAATGGTATAAAAGCAAGAATTACCAGCAAAAACAGAAAGACACCCGGTCTGAATCCGGAGGTGTAATCAATATTGAATCTTTCAGTTGCAGAATAGAAAAAGAGAACATAATGACTCATACTAAACATCGCTTCTCTCCTCACCTATCTTTAGTGCAGAGTTCTTTCCTGAAAAAATCAGATATCTTCTGCCGCTGTACTCTATCAGATAAATATCTGTATCGCTGCTAATCCTCTTCCTGTCGACAACATGTATTCCGCTCTCCGGCACCTGACCTGCTGCCCTTCTTCTGAAAAGAATAAATATTCCAAAAGCAAGAATGAATATTGCCGATAATTCAGCAGATAAAACAGAGACAGCGAGCGCAATTAACAGTAAAAAGACCGCCTTATAGCGGTTTTCAGATAAATATCTTTGCAATTCTGACCTGATTTTCATAGATATCTCCTGTTGCAACAACTGTATTCCCGATAATGATTTTGCACTCCTTGTTGTTCAGTATTTCGGAAACCTTATTCTGATTAAGAATCTCTCTGATTTGGGAGATACTGAGATTTCCAAGTTCTGTACTGAACGTTACTGGAACAGATAGTTGTTCGGGCTGAATTGTACTGTTATTCACTGTCTCCTCCTTTTGATAAAGCCACTGGCTGCCTATTCTTATTGATTTGTTAACAAACAGATTAAATTCCGGAGGCATTTTCAGAATGTCCTTCTCTCCAAGCTCACCGATTGTCTCGAGCGGAATATATTTTTCGCCCAGAAGAGTTACCTCAAAATCACTGAATTCCTCGGGATTCTGGCCTGAATTCACAATAAGCCGGTAAAAGATTTCTGAATTCACTCTGATGATAACGGGTGCAAAAATCTTTTTATATCTTATCTGTGCAATAAAATCAGTGGTAGGTCTGTCTGCAATATCCGCAGAATGCGATATCTCAAGTCCGAGATTGAACTCTTCCTCTATCCTGTTTAATATATCTGTCAGGAGAACAACCGAAGATGTTTCAACAAAATCCGGCAGAAGGAGTATGTTCTTCTTCTGCAGAAGATTCTGGGCATAGGCGAGAATCAATCTTTTTGAAATCAGAATCTGGGCAAAGAATCTTCCTTCGTCTCTTGTAATTACCGCAAATTTAGAGTGCTCAAACTCAAATGATTCCCTATGATATTTGAAATTAATCAAATCAAAATCTTCTCTGAATCTGTCTGAGTCCGAAAATCTTCTGATTATACTTTCCGGGATTTTCATCTAGATTACCTCTACAGAATACTGCCTTGCAGCACGAAACTGATAAAGATGTCTTACGACTTCATCTGAAAGCTCTTTCTCTCCCTTTATAAGTATTTTCCGTTCGTCTGCTATCACAGAAAGAGTGACTCTCCCGTCAAACAGCCCGATTGTAACGGAGAGCGGCTTCGGCGAGTGAAACAATTTTTCAAAATACTTATCAAAGTAGAGATACCTGCCGGGGAAAACCGTACTGAAGTTTGTGTTTTTACAGAAACTGTTTTGATGTGCATAATTCCTCAACATCTTCTTCCTCCCTGTTTATGATTGTTTTTTCTCTTTCGGACCTTAAATGTTCACAAATTTTGCTAACGGCGTCTTTCTTCTGATTTTCTCTCAAAAGCAGCAGTTTGAGTTCGTTAATATTATTTTTCTGTTCTGCATATCTGTGAATCTGATTATTAAGCTCTTTTCTCAGCCTTTCTTTATAATCTGAAACCCACCTTGCCGAAGAGTCGAACTTTATATCTTTCTCCGAGCGCGACTGCATTTCACACAAACCGGCTATTGTGTCATAACATTCGCTCAGTTGGCTTTGGGCAAGACTCATATCGTATTCCAGATGGTCTATTTTGTATTTCAGTATCCTGATAAGGTTATTCAGAACTTTTGTATCCATAAAAAACCTCAATATTTTTTTATAGCTGCAATTTTCGTTCCAGATTTTACCGGCGGAAAATATTTATAGAAGAAATCAGATTTTTTATCTTATTATGCCTGGCACCCGGTCCGGCAGATTAGTAAAATGTTCAATCAATACAACAGGTTACAAAATGTGGATTATAAAAAATCGTTATTAAACCAGTTTCAGAAAACTCTTTTTCAGGGCTCGAGATTGATTAAATGTATGCCGGACCTTGTCTGAACAAACGCTGTATTTCCCTGAACTGATACTATATCTGTTACCTCGGGTATTTCATATTTTGCCATCAGATACGGATTTTTGGGGTCTTTTACATTTATTGCAGAAAAACCATTTAAGGCACAGGCAATATAGGCAACATTATTGTACACCTTTACATTATACGCAGGAATCACATCTGCACTAAATGAACCTATCTGTACAGGGCTTGCCGGATTCGTTATGTCAAGTATCAGTAATCCATCTGATTCTGCCGCAAGATAGGCGAAATCACCTCTCACATCTACTGCGGTTATTGCTCTTTTCGTTGGAAAATTCGATACCTTGGCAGGCTTTGATTTGTCCCTGATATCATAAATCGCAAGACCGAACTGCCAGTTCGGAAGATAGATATAATTGCCCTGCTGTACTACACGCTGGGTATTTATCTCGGAAATTGTCGATACAAGAACAATATCATATGGAGTAGTAAAATCCAGTATCTTGACGGATGATGACTGGCTTAGGAAGATTGTACGGCCAAATACCGAAATATTTGTTGCCGACCCAAAGTTGAAGGAGAAATTTGGAATCCAGTTCAATACCGAAGGGTCTGTAACATCGAATATCTGAATACCTCTTGATGTATATTCAGATGTATAAATATAATTGCCCGAAATTGCCACACTATTAGGTGAGTTAAGAGGTTCATAGTTTGCTTTCATTACCGGATTTTCCGGATTAATGACATCATAAGATTTTAATGATGATGAATCAGAGGCAAATAAATAGCCACTATCTACTATGTGTGACTTAAAACTGCCTTTTATCAATCCTTTTTTGACAGGGATGGTAGGTGAAGCAATCTCATATACTTCAAGTCCACTGTAGTCCTGCGCAATATATATCATTGTACCATCGGTAAAAAGGTCCTTGTTTTCTCTGTTATTCAGTTCATAAAACCCTTTACAACCGGAGGAACCCGGACAGTAGAGGTCATTTGAAGGATTACTTACATCAATTACCCATATACCGGACGATGCGGATAAAAGATATACATACGAACCCGTCATAGCAATTGCATTTGTTATCCCGCTTATCTTAAAGTTCCCTTTCAGATTAAATACAGTCGGGTTTTCAATATTATTCACCTCAAGAATTCTCAGTCCGCTGTTTTCTTCGGCAAGAAAGACCCTCTTACCCGAAAGAACTACTCCCTTTACAGAATCACCTGTCGAATAAGAATTTGAGAAGACAGGATTAGCGGGGTCATTGAGATTAATTACCTTTAATCCGCCGGAGCCGTCGGCAACATAAGCACCTTTTCCCCGCACCGTCAGTCTCTGCGGATTCGAAAGCACCGACAACTCCTTTTTAAGTACAGGAGATGCAGGATTTTTCACGTCAAATGAATAAAATGATGTTCCGCCAATACCAAATACAAAACCGTTTAAGTAGAAAACATCTGTTACATTCTTCCCCTTAAGAGAACCGATGATTTTCGGTGAGGTAGGCTCAGAGACATCGGCGATTATCAGACCGTCTGTCCCGCCTGCAATATATAGGTGATTCCCGTGTATAAAAACACCTTCGGGATTCGAGGCAAGTGGTAATTCTCCCATTTTCCTGATATTTTCAGGGTCAGAAATATCCAGAATCACAATCTTGGGATAGTTGCGGTTTGCGACATATGCATAAGCCCCCTGAACCACAACTCTCCTCGGATAAAACCTGTCAAACTGTTCAGAAAATACCGGTACAGGATTACGTTTATCTAAGATATCGACAATACTCAATCCGTTCAGTCCGTCTGCAATATAGGCATACCGGTCTGTCACCTTTATATCCGAGCCTGACCTGAATTTGTCTGAATGGGACATTTCCAAAAAATCCGGTAAACCTGACTGGTCAAGGATAATCAGACCGTTCTCCGAATCCAGTAAATAGATATAGTTGTCCTTACTATCCGCCATATTTATCATATTCCCCTTATATGTCCCTGCCAAAACCGGTTTCGAAATATCCGAAATGTCCAGAACAAGCATAACATCCTTAAAAAGATCCGAGGCAAAGGCCGTATACAGTCTGTTATTTACAACATTTATCCATTTCGGATACCCTTTGATTCTAAACGTACCAACTTCCCTGATATTTTCAATATTCGTTATATCAGCTATATGCAGAGTATATGTCGTATAATCCTTGGTTTCTGTATAATACAAATAATTTCCGCTATGAAATGCGCTTGTTATTATTTTATCGCTCTCATATATACCTGTTTCTTCCACTGTATTATCATCGATGAATTTGTAGAATCTGAATCCGTTCTCTCCAACCGAACTTATTATGTAATCCCGGTGTTCCGAGATAAATGTGTGTGACAATCCTGTGGCAATTCTGAATTTAAGATGTGCACCGTTTTTCAATTCAATAATGTCTATATAACCCCTTTTCCCGAGATAGATGAACCCCTTGTCTCTGAACGGCGGAACAGAAATTGAAGCACTCATACTGAAAATATCCGAATAGTCTTTGTATTCTTCAATAAATTTTGGTTTTTCAGGTTCGGAAATATCAAAAATCCGCAGACCATTATTATCCAGAAGAATAATTAAGTTTTCTTTCTGAATCAGTTTTTTTGATGTGTGGTCGTCCATAAATATTCCGGCAGGTTCAATAGACACAGGAGTAGGATATACAGAAACCGCCTGAGGCATTATTGACTCGTGAAGGACGTTTTCCGTTCTGTCGTAAGCTGTAACGGTAACATAAAATTTAGTAAAATTTAGTAATGAAGACAGACCAAAAATCGTGTTATTGCCTACATCTATAGGCGATATTCCTTCAGCTGCAAATGACCCTGCAAACGGGGGGTTATTCGTAAACCCGTAATACAGACGATATCCTGCAACGTCCTTGCTGTTGCTGCTATCCCATTTGACATATATCTTGCCGTTCCCTTCTATAACTCTTATATTGGAAGGAGGGAGAGGCCTTCTGGAATCTTCGGTGATTATTGCAAAATCCGCAGAACTCTCATTTCCGGCCTTGTCAACAGCCTTTATCTGAAGGTTATTAATGCTGTCTTTGAGCAGGTAAAATTTTAAATAATTAAGATTGTCTGGTTCTGCAGAAATAAATTCACTGTACACCCCTCCTTTTATTCTGTACTCCTTGAAATTTTCATCAGAAGACAAAACGGCAAGCCTGATCCTGAACTCATTAAATTCCGCATCGCTCAGGTCTATAACGGAATAATTTATCTTCTCAAATCTCGGCGTAGTCGGGACAGTGGTGTCAATTACAAAATCCGGTCCGTCTGCAAACGGACTGCTTCTTAAGGTTCTGTCAACAGCCCTCACACGGAAATTATATCTTCCCTCTGACAATGAAGGGAGCATATAGTTCAGACCGGAGGTTTTATATGATGTGTATTCCGTCTGACCATTTTGTTTTACCTGTACCTCATAATACTCTACATCCGAAGAAGGCGAGGCGTTCCACATCAGAATAGGCATTATGGAATTTGTATAGATAACCGAATCCTCCTCTTTCCCGAAAACACTCAGCAGATAGGGAGGTTCGGGGTCTGTCAGGTCAATATTGACAGAAGAATATGCCGTTGCACTCTCATTGCCTGCAAGATCTCTTGCTTTCAGGAAAATATCATGTAAGCCTTCAGTCCCTCCTGTATCCCATATTACCTCGCTGGTAAAATCAAGCCACTCAGTCGTTCTGCATTCCAAAGACTTCGAAAAATCCGGACATCCGCTTATCATAAGATAGAGATTCCCCGTATAATCATCATATGCTCCGATGTTGGTAAGCTTTACCTTCTGGTCAGATGAGTTCATACTGCCATAGTTTACTCTGAACATTACATTCGAGGGCGGACTTCTGTCCAGATATATCTTGCCTGACACAGGAGTAGTCCTGATATTGCCGGCCGCATCGGTAAAACAGGCATAAAACGACTTTTCGCCACTCTGACCGCCTGTTTCCACATCAGTCTCGGCATAAGAGCCGGAATCAGTTTTGACAAGAGATATTTCCTTTAAGGCCTCACCCATATTTTCACAGGAGAGAATCTGCGTCCCGCTGTTTTCGTAGAGAAATACTTTCCCCCCGATGCTGTCGGATGTAAACTTAAATCTGAGAGTCTGTAAAATTGAGAGATTATTATTATCTGCTAAAAGACCATTCTTATCAAAAACCTTGCCGGTAATAATCATAGAGACATCTTTCGGAGGAGTCCGGTCAAGAATAATATTTTTTGTAAATGACTCGCTTATATTCCCTGCCTTGTCCCTGAGAATAATTTTTATCTGTCTGTTACCATCCTGCTCTCCCAGATAATAATCCCTTACAGTATTAAAATCCTCCCACTCTACTGTTGTCAAATCGTCAGTAGTAATTTTCATTTTCATCTGGGAATAATCGGATTTGAAGTCGTGGAAGTCATCAGCCGCTTCTATACGAATCTTTACGGTAGAGTTCTTAGAATATTCATTATCACCGAATTTAACGGTATCATCTACACTTATATTTTTTACAACAGGCTTTGTCCTGTCTATGAATAATGTGGTCTTAAAGACAGGAGACTCCCGGCAAAATAAATCTCTGAATTTGACTGAAATATTAATAAGTCCTTCATTATTGACTGTGAGATCGTAATAATTTGTCTGGCTTATATCCTGCCACTCATATTTTGCAGGAATATCTCCCTCGAAAACCATTGCTTCTCCGGTAAAATTCTGAAGCCCGAAAACGACTCTGACAATATTTTTTGATGTCACATCGATTGCGACACCGGGATTATCCGGTTCTTCCGCGTGCAGGAGTGCGACTGGAGACGTCACAGCAATCTCACCTAAATCTGTCTCTTCATTCTCCTTTACCTCGAATTCCTGAGATACACCGATACCAGCTGTGCTGTCAGTAAGCAAGGCTCTATATTTCCCTACCCTTATATTTTCAATGTGAATCCTGCCGGAACCATCGGTCGAGGTCAGATATCCAGCCGCAGAAGAACTTACCATACACCTTTCCGATACTTCCTTCAGAAAACCTGTTTTAACTACTCTGTCAGTCTTCCCTACAAATACGGGTACAAATGCTACAGGAAACTCACTGCTGTCCGGTTTTACAGCCGTAAAATAACCGGTAAGAATACCCTTTTTCAGGACAACCGGTATATTACCCGCATAAACAGTCTGGCCGGCTTTGACCTCGAACGGACCTATTTTCTCCTCTTTATAGGATTTGTCCGAGGAAATGACACTGATATAATAATTTCCCTGAGGAAGTGCATTTAAATTAAACGAACCATCTTCCGAGACAACGGCATTAAACTGAGAATCCTGAATAGTTACAGTAAATGTAATCCTTTTGAGATCAAGGATATCTTCAGGAGTTATCTTACCGGTTATGCCACCCTTTGCCCTATTCTGCACAGAAGTCTCGGGGTCAAAAGGGTTTACAGGTTCAATCTCTGTGGAACAGCTACTGAAAATAAAGACAAAGTTAACGAAAATAAAAACCTGAAATAATAATCTGAGAAAAGACTTCATATGAAGCTCCTTCCAATATAACTTATTCATATTTATTATAAGACCAAATACAAATGGTTTCAAGCAATAATTACTTCTCAGATTTTTAATAATTATGACTGGCACAATTCAAGCATAAGTACAAAATATTGCCTGATATCAATATATTAAATTCTACTACCCGGCACCTTTTACTGCACCTGTTCCAACCATTTTCGGCCCTGCTACTGTATGTCAGGATTCCTAAAAAGCCGCAAAGAATAAAAACGCACTTGAATTATCGCATATTTGTACTATAATTTACATTTGCACCGGGGGCGATCTGGGTTCGACAGGGGCTGTGAGGGTTAAGGTGCATGCCGCGGGTTCCTGTATAACCGCGTTAAAACTATGCAGGAAAGACAAATGCCAACGAAAATTTGGCACTCGCTGCTTAATTAAAAGCGGCCGTTCATTATGACTTTCTCCTGTCGGGTCATAATGGGCGTCAGCAAGACAGGATGGTCTGTGGCTGACTTCGTAGCGGTTACAGACGAGAATTTACTACGGATAGGATATCAGAAGCCTGTCTGCGGGCGTCTGGTCTCCGAAATTCAATACACAGAATAAGCATGTAGTATCCTTAAAAGTAGCACCTCTGGACGCGGGTTCGATTCCCGCCGCCTCCACCAACACTACTATAACTTTGCAATAAATTATCAAACTTCTTTCCAAATAAGAGGTCTTAATGACTTGGTGCACAGAAGCAAAAAGAAGAATGACATCAAAGCCCTCAGGGAATTTGAAGAAATTATAAAACAGGCCGCTTAACCGGAATCTGTATAATTCCAAATATCATCAGAAGCTCATTAATTCAGGCGATCAGGCATTATACTGCGTTCTGACTCTTTGTCTATACAGCAAAAATATAATTTTTGTATTGCAAAAAAGATATTTGACTTAGGCAAAATTGGTGTTATCTAACTTTCAACTTTCAGAAATCCCGTACAAAGGAGTTTTTATGAAGAAGGTTATTAAAATTTTTGCCGTTGTTTTATCACTATTCGTCCTCTTTGCTGCCTGCAAGAAAGAGGAGGCAAAAAAAGAGCAACCAGCTAATCAGACAAAGCAGGAAGAGACCGCAAAGCCCTCCGAACAGGCAGAGAAACCACCTGTTAATGCAGACGAAAACTGTTCAAAGACATACGATTTTATGAAGGCCTTTGTAGAGCAGATGGAACAGCAGATGGCAAAAATGGGCAAAAAGCCACCCAACAAGAAGGATTTTCCGACAAAAGAGAAGTTTGTCAAAGCCTGCAAAGAACTCCCTACAGACATTATCAGATGTCTTGATATGGAGTACTCAATGAAAAATCAGCAGGAATGTCAGGATGCGAAGAAGAATGCCGACCCTGAGAAGATGAAGAAGTTCGAGGAAATGCTCAAATAAAGCCCTATTCCTCCCCGACCTCATCCGAGTGAGAGACCTTGTCTCTCCCGAGTCTCTTTGAACGGTAGAGAGCTGAATCAGCGAGTTTCAGAAGGTCGATTTCTGAGGAGAGAGGCTTATCCGGCCTGAATGTAGAGACACCAAAACTGCCGCTCACAATTCTGTATTTGTAGGGAAGGTTATCCTTAAAAGAGCTGGACCTTATCCTGTCGGCCAGAGCCACTGATTCTGTTTTATTTGACTCAGGCAGCAGAATCACAAATTCGTCTCCCCCGAATCTTGCCACCACATCCGTTGCCCTGACAGCGCTCTTGAGTTTATTCGAAATAAATCTCAGCAGTTCATCCCCTTCCTCGTGCCCGAACGTATCGTTTATTTCCTTAAATTTATCCAGGTCAAGTATTATAACCGAGAAAGGCTTGTTGTATCTTGTGGACCTTAAAAACTCCTCTTTCAGACGAAACATAAGAAACCTTCTGTTATAAAGACCTGTCAGCGGGTCCGTAACCGCGAGTTCCTCAAGTTCCTTCTTCGCCTGTTCGATCTCGGAAATGAGACGTTTTCTCTCACGTATATCTTTTGATACAAGCACGTATCCTACGGTCTCCCCGCTCTCGTCCTTCAGGGTAGATATAGATGTGTCAGTCACAATGGCATTTCTGTTTTTGTCCAGAAATTCCATTTCAAGTTTAACAAAGTCCTCCTTTTCGAGTGAACCGATAAGACCTTCGGAAAAATAATCCTTCAGAAGAAAACTTCTGATATCTTTTTTGACAAGGTCCTGAATCGAGTAGCCAAAGAGATGCATTGCCGCAGGATTGACAAGATTAATCCTCAATTCCCGGTCCAGCACAATAAGAACATCTCCCATTGTATTGATAATAGTGCTCGCTGCATATTCAAACGTAATGTTCATCAGCCTGTATTTGTACATTGCATAACCGATAATCACCACATTTACAGACGTAAGGGTCAGCGCCAGTTCAAAGACATGAATACCGAGAGCCGGCATAATCATATTTGTTATTACACCGCCCAGCAGTGGGACACTGACACCTATAAGCAGATAATAGGTCTTTATCCTCTCAAGTCTTGAAAGATTCTTCCTGCCGTACATAAACAGCAGAATAAGCCCCCAGACAAAGGAGATAATAAAATACGGAGTAAATCCGGCTTTGTAAATCCTTCCCGGTATATGGGAATATCCCCATTTTTCCGGAACCATTCCTGCAAGCATCAGGTCCGTCCCTATTGTGAGAAAGGCAAAGAGAATTCCTGCAAGGAATAGAAGAGGAGAAATAACCTGCCTCAGTATCCTGTTCTGTGCCTTCGTAAACTCAATTACGAAAATGAAATATACAGACGGGAGGATAGTCCAGCCAAGACTGCTGATTTTATAGAATAATCCCGCAGATTCGGCCGAATCTGCCGTTATCTGCAAAATCTTGAATATCGACCAGTATGCCACTGCAAGAGTAAAGACAGAATAGAGACGGTTGAGACGATTTCTGCTGTCAACAGAAAGAATAACTGTCGAAAGAATAAGATTTGCAATCAGACTGATAAAAGTAAGGATTATATGTAGGTAAAAAAGCATATATAAATGTTCACAAAATCTGATAAATAATTACCATACTTTGACCAAAAAGAAAACAAGTTTAATTTTATGCTATATATTTCCGCCCAGATTGAAACTGGTCATAAAGGACGGAAACTTATACCAGTCATACATAATGATTGTCAGACCAGCGTTCAGACAGTTGCATTTCGAATGATAATATACCCCCGAACCGTGGAAGAGAAGCTTTTGTTGCCCGAATGAATAGGTAATGAAATATCCGGCAGAAAGTTCACGGGATAAAGACATATTCAGATTACCGAATATATCATTCAGGCCCCTTTCATAATACGCAGGTAAAAGATACTCAAATTCCTCATTAAATATTACAAGCGGATTCTGAAGATAATTTTCTATCTTCTGATATCTGATGGTCACTGAATCGTTTCTTTTGTCGCTTACTGTCAGACTAAGGGTTGTATCCAGATAGGGATCCGCCTCTCTCCAGTAATAAAATAAATCGCCATAAAAGCTGAGATAGTTTACAGAAATATCAGACCTGATTATCAATGGTGTCAGGTCATTTCTCACTATCTCCTGATATCCCTGTGCTATATCGACTCCGATAATCTCCCTTGAAGACTCCTTTTTATAGAAATAATTTTTCAGATGTAAAAGGGCATACTGGGATTTAATGTAATTGTCTTTTTCATCCCTGATAACTGTCCTTCCGTGATAAATCCGGTTATCTTTTGTATATTCGAGATAAAACAGATTTTTATATTCCAGCTGCGGCTTTAGTATATGAGTAAAAAGCGAAGTATCCCTGTACAATTCAATATCAATACCGGCTGAATAGAGGGATGTAGCAAGATTGTATGATGAGTAAGGGAGCTGATATACCCTAAAAGAGGAATTTAATGACTGATTGACGTTCAGAACATTCTCTATCTGAAAATAGTTATGCAATGGGATAGAAGCTCCGAATCTCTGAAAAGACAGCAATGTCCTCTTATCGTTCTCAATGAGGAGCGGATTTCCGGAATAATCTACCTTCCTCAGGTCATACGAAAAACTATAATAGTTCACATAATTCAGCTCGAGCATCACATCGGTATTGAGGAATAATTTCTGAGGAAGCAACGAGAATAATAACGACGGGAGTCTCTGTGATTCTGCAAGACCTGTTTCAGAAAAGAAATTTAAGTCCTCAGCCTTCATGCCCTGCTTGAAATTCTGATAGAAGTCATTCGACAGACTGAGTTGCAAGTAATCTCTCCTGTAATGGATATAGAACCTGCTGATTGTATATTCAGTATTCCTGTCCCAGAAGTCAAAGAGAAAATCATACATATATGAAGAATCGCTGACAATATTTGTGTTGAGACCAATTACAAGTCTGTCCGGATATTCGTATCTGTGTTCGTTTTTCAGACTGAATCTGTTTTTGTACGGAGAATCGGAGCTGTCATCAACAAATGAAAACATAATTTTTCCGTAAAGATTCTCAAGAGGTTTATACCGGAACTCGAATGAGTACATTTCACCTTTTCTCGACATAAGCGTAAGATACAGTGTAGTATCTGCACTCTCTCCCAGTGTCTGATAATATGCATTTCTGAGACTGTATCCGGTATTGCTTGCAAAACCCGTTTCCGGAAGCAAAAAGCCCGACCTTCTCTCCCCTACAGGTGCAATTATCGCCGGCACATAGAATACCGGAATTCCGTAAAAATAGACGAGGTTTGACAGTGAAAGCAAAAAACCATTTTTCTCATAGTAGAGCGATGATGCGGAGAGCTCCCAGGTATTATTCCCGGCACAATTACAGAGAGTATAATTAACATCTCTGGCAAAGAATCTGCTATCTTCAATCTGTCTCAGATATGAAGTTCTGAGTCTAAAGCGATATTCAAGCAGATGACCAAGCTCTTTTCTATCAGAACCAAGATAATCCTTCGGACTGACCGAAATCCTGAGCACCTTTCCTTTAAGATTGTAAAATCTTTTTACATTGTATTTTTTGAAGACCTCCGCCCTTTCGCAACCGGCAAGGATTGACTCACCCAGTATCGTCAAATCGCCTTTGAGTATGCTGATATTTTCGGAGTCATATATCTCCAGTGAATCTGTCAGAAGGATAAAATCATCCCCTTCAGCACTTACATTTCCGCTTACAACAAAACGTTTCTCCTTATCATATATTTTCAGGTTTTCACCTTTTAAAGTGATTTCCCCGGAGTTAGCCGGCGCACCAAACAGAGACAGACAAAGGATAAAAAGGAGATAAATGTATGAGAAAAAACGCACCTACATTACTGATAAATTAGTTTGCGCCTTCAAAATCAACATAAAGGGCATTCGATTCCTGCTTTGTAATAAACGGTACTCTCTGCTTGAGTTTTATCTCTATCTTGACGACCTTTATTGAACCGCTTTCAATCTGCGGAGAGATATATGAGACAGGCGAATTAAAGAACGATGTGTCGAGAGCTCTTCTGTTATTTTTTTTGGGGATATCAGTATTATACAACTCAAGTACAAGTGTCTTATCATCCTTCTCCTTAATCGAGTATTCGGCCTCATCCGAGGTCTTGATAAATATCCTTGAACCTGTGGCACTCATCTGAAAACCAAGCCATGTAAGTGAGTTTCTGCCTGATGAACTCTTTTTACGCGGAGGAGGAGTAAAATGATCAACCTGTGAAGTTGTTTCATTGGATGCAGCCTTTGCAGGAGCCTCTTTAAATTTAGGCTTCTTCTCCTGCTTCGGAGCCGGCTCTGATGAATCGTTTGCAGCAGCCATTGCAGGTGGCAACTTGAATTTCTGCTTTTTCTCCTCTCTGACAGGAGCAGGCTCGGGCTGTGGTTCGGGTTTGGCCTCGGCTACTACAGGGGCAGGTGCCGGTTCGGGTTTTGGCTCGGGCTTGGCCTCGGCTACTACAGGGGCAGGTGCTGGTTCGGGTTTTGGCTCGGGTTTGGCCTCGGCTACTACAGGGGCAGGTGCTGGTTCAGGCTGTGGTTCGGGCTTGGCCTCGGCTACTACAGGGGCAGGTGCCGGTTCAGGTTTTGGCTCGGGCTTGGCCTCGGCTACTACAGGGGCAGGTGCCGGCTCGGGTTTTGGCTCGGGTTTGGCCTCGGCTACTACAGGGGCAGGTGCCGGTTCAGGTTTTGGCTCGGGCTTGGCCTCGGCTACTACAGGGGCAGGTGCCGGCTCGGGTTTTACCTCTTCCTGTTGTCTGGGGGTTACCTCGACCACATTTGCCGGTTCAGCAGTGCTTTTTGATGATGTCTCTTCTGCCGAAGCAAGCTTGACACCTGAGATTCTTACATTTATCCCGTTATCTGTCGGTTCAATATTAAATTCCAGATCGACTGCCGTAACTATTGTTACTCTGAGTGTAGGAGCATCATTCGAGCCCATCTGTGAGACAGAAATCTCCTTTATCCCGTCAGAATTAACCTTTATAGAGTTTTTTACCGAACCTCCCTTTCTGCAGTCTGTAAAATCCAGGACTATCCTGAAAGGGTCAGTCAGTTTCATACTTGTAAAACTTACAGGACCGTTAAAATTCAGACCGATTAGTGCCGAACCGGATTCCGCTGACATATTTATACTCTGAAGAATATTTACCGGCTCCTGAGCATATATTACTGTAGAAGCAAAGAGGCAAACAAGTATAAACGAAAACTTCTTCATCTGCTCCTCCTGATTGGTATATTAATACCATTTATTCGGTGATTATGCAAATTTTTGACATTACCTGCCGGAAAAATATTTTCTCCCTTTCCATTCAACGCCCTTCCCTGCAATATATCTGTATGCGGACTTCAAAGCAATATATGAAACGATAACCGAAGATACAGGTGCAAGAAGTGCATAAACGGGATATGTACGGCTCCTGTATCTAAGATACATCTGAAAAAACAATATTATAAAGTAACCGGCGATAAAGAACAGGGATCCGGCATCGGGTAAAATAAGAATGCCATATACCAGCCAGATGACAGGTAAAAAGGACAACAGAACCAGAATCAGAATCATTCTGATAAGATTCACGATATTCTTCCCTAAAATGAGATAGAGATTCTTGGTCCATCCCCCGATAAACTCCCTGAAAGTTTCGTACATTCTGATAAGAAAGATATTCTCACCGAAACCCAGAAAGATTCTGTACCCTCTCTTCTTTATCTCCAGAGCAAGAGCTGCGTCCTCAAGAACAGCATCCCTGACGATTTCGTGTGTCCCGACATCTCTGTAGACGTTCTTTTTTATAAAAATAAACTGCCCGTTCAGAAAAGCATCTTTTATATCCGGATTGTTTACTCTCTCAGGTGAATTAAACAGGGTAACCACAGCCCCTACCGACGGGAGCAGAAGTCTCTCAAAAAACTTATTATTTTTGATTTCAGGAAAGAGCGACAGGCAATCGAGCGAGTTTTTTACGGCAAAATCAGCAATCGTAATCAGGGCATTCTCCTTGAGTTCACAGTCGGCATCGATAAATAAAATCCATTCTGAACCGGAACTGATATTTCTGAAACCGGCCACCAGTGCAGAATTCTTCCCGCACCAGCCGTCTTTGGGAGCAGTCCTTACTACTTTCAGATTTTTTATCTTATTCCTGAAAGAATCTGCAACACGGCCTGTATCATCCTCCGAATTATCATCGACGACAATAACCTCAAGATTCTCATACCTCTGTCTTTCTATCGAATTCAGAAGGTGAACTATCCTCTTCTCCTCATTTCTTGCAGGGACAATTATACTTATAAATGGTCTGAACTCCGAATCCGATACGGGCTTCAGATGTGTATTGCGGCTTAATTCCTTAATCCCCCTGAAAAAACTCAATATCCATACAAGAAAAACCAGAAATGAAAGAATATAGAAAAATATCATACCTTTTCAGGAAAAAAATATCAGAATATCCTTATAACCTTCCTCGAAAGCAGTTCAGTAAGAGCATAAAGTGTATAATACGGGGTCTGACCGACCTTAACTATGCAGTCGGCAAGAGTTGTTTCACCTTTTTTTACTATACCAAGTACCTTTTCGATGGAGCCAAGTCTTACCCCTCTGGGCGGCAGAAATTTTTCATCAATATTTACAAGATTCTGACTACTCTGGGTTGCCAGGTCCAGAAGTGATGACAAAGGCAAGGTCTGCAGTTTCGGAGCGACAGAGAGGCATCTCTTCTCAAAATCGAAATAGCCTGCAATCAGATTCAGATAATAACGCTCCATTCTGATATCATCGGCATTTCTCTTGATAGAAAGTGAGCAGTTTTTATATTCGCTGTGGTCGAGCTCGGGAGAAAACTTGAAACGGGCACTTCTTACAAGAAGAATATCTATCAGCGCATCCTCCCGGACCCTATCCCCGAATCTGGCACCTGCAACGGTCTTGCTTCCGACTACTATAAAGCCGTCGGCCGGTTCGGAATATATGAAGAGTGTTCCGACGCCTTCACGGTCGATATATATCTGAATAAGGTCATCTATGGTAACCTGTTTGAGGTCACCTACAAATGTAGGCTCTTCCCTGCCTTCGGGTATTTCCAGTTTTTCCCTTCTGAGAAGTGTCTCTACTGTTGCCCTGAGTTCCTCAAAAGAAAACGGTTTTGTAATATATCCGGCTGCACCGAGGTCCATCGCCATCTTAATATCCAGATCCTGATTTTCGACTGTAAGAAAGACGAACGGTATTTCCTTGAGTCCCGGGACATCCTTTATACAGGCAATCAGCCCCCAGCCGTCCATAAGCGGCATATTGATATCACTGATTATCAGTTCGGGCACTTCGCTCTTGGCAATCTCAAGGGCATCCTTCCCGTTCGAGGCTGTCAGAACATTATATCCCATCTTCTCGAAATAATCCTTGAGAAGCGAAGAGACCATTGCAGAATCATCAACTACAAGAATAGACGGAGTCATCAAATCTCCTTTACAAACCGCTTTTCACCTTCACTCTTCCACCACTCCTTCCACCTCTCCACAGCCTTGTCCCTTTCCTTTTTGGGGGCATCGTAGAAATAACCAAAGAACTCTCCTGTGAGTTCTCTGAGTTCCTCGATTGAAAGATAACGGATGTTTTCATCTTTATGACTCAGCCCCTCTATCATCCACAGAATCCTCGGAGTCTTGCTGTGCTTCTGCCACCATTTTGTCCAGTCCTTCGGATTCGTCCCGAGGTCCTCCTTGCAGATATCTCTCAGAGAATTCAGGGCAGCATCACGTACCGATTCGGACTTTGAGGAGAGAAGTTTGATAAGCTGGGGAACGGACTCAAGGTCCTTGAACTGTCCGAGAGAGAGGGCGGAAATTCTCACCTTGTCAGTGTCATTCGAAACCAGTTCGGAACGGAGTCTGGAAAGAACTATAGAGAATTTCGGAAAACTTCTGTAACGGTTGAGCACTTCAATTGCGACAAGAGATATTTTGGGAGAACTATCAAAGATTGCCTCCAAAAGATACGGGATAGCCTCGGGATATCTCAGTTTGGAGAAGATGAATACGGCATAAAATCTTGTTGTATGATTGCTGCTCTTAATAAGCGGGGCGATATAGGGAATAGCCTCCCTCCCAATACCTACAATCAGCTGAATCAGATTTGAGTGTTCCTCCACATCCGATATATCGGAACTTGTCTGCATCAGAAGGTCAATCTTCAGCTTACCGGGAAATCTTCTTGCTATGTAAGGAAGCGCCTTTTCCTTCTCTGCAATAAGCTGGTCATAAGCCGGTGAATTAATTGCATTGGGACTCTGGTCTATCGTATCCAGCAGAAGATTTATCCTGTATTCCTCCTCTTTTCTGGCAGTATCCTCTCTGTCACTCTGTTTTTCCTGAGTCTTTTCCGTATGAATACTGATGCTCTCCTGTTTTTCAGTTTTACCGGTATCTTCAGGCCTCTCTTTTACCGTCTCAGGCTCCTCGATGTACTGACTGAGTTCCCTGACCATATCCTCAGACAGAGGACTTTCCGGCTCAGGTACAGAATTTACAGAGGGCGCAGCAGAAGATATGGAATCACTCAGGACCTTTTCCTGAGAGACCGCATTTATCACATCTGTTGTCACATTAGACTCTGCGGCCGGTTCTGTCTTTATCTTTTCCTGATGCTCTTTTGGAGTTTCAGCATTAATCTCTGTCATCTTTTCTGGCGGTGACTTTAGTACCGGTTCTGCTGATTTCTGTTCAGTCTCTTTCTTCTCCGATGAAGATTCCTTCGCGGCAGTAGCAGTTGTCCCCTTAAAGACAACCCTGTACATAGGCTTGTTGAATTTCAGAAATCTTATAAGCTCCTGCAACTGATTCGAGACAATGTGAAAGAAAGTAAGTATATGTGGGACATCCTCTCCACGTACGAGAGATTCGCCGTTATCCGCATAAAAAAGCCCTATAACCTTTCCGGCAATTGAAATCGGCACAACCAGCACATTCGGAGGAAAAGGCCTTTTTAGTCTTCTGATAAAAACCTCATTTTCTCCCGTCATAGGCATAATGCCCAGAAAATGAGCACCGGTATCCCTTACGAGTCTGAATATATTATCGGCTGCCAGATTCAGTTCGAGAGACCTGAAATCACTCTCAATGGTCCTGTCGCTTCCCAGAAAATTAAACCCCTTTGCCTTATCTTTCTGAAAGATCAGAATTGCACAGAAATCAAAGTACTGATAGGCATATTTAAGGGCATAAAACATTATTGCATCGCGGTCCCTGATACCCTTAATATCTTCAAGAGCCTCTTCACGCGAATAGGAATAAGGTTTTACAGTATCAGTATTAATGACCTTTTCCTCGGGTATTGAGCTTTCAGGCTCCTTTTTTATATCAGGCGGAGGAACTGATACCGTATCCTGAGTTTCTTTATGGGGTTTTTCCGCTCTCGTATTTTCAGTCTCTCTTTTAATTGTATCAGCACTTTTGACCTGAAAGTCTTTATTTCTTATAAGTCTGAACAAATCCTCATACCGTTTGCTCGGTTCTATTTTGTAATGTTTGCAGAGAAGATGCTCGATCCACAGGTCCGGAGCAATAAATGGTTTGACATCCATCCCGAGAAGAAAAGATATCTCCTCTAAAAGTGCGATATCCGTAGGGTCACTGATTATCAGAGAAATGGTATTATGTTCTATGTTGAAAGGAATCAGACGATATCTTATCGCAAGCCTTGCCGGGAAGAGAGCAATTATATCCTTTCCGATATTTTCGATCTTATCAACAGATACCGATTTAAGTCTGGAGACAGTTTCGAGGTATTTCAGGATGGTCTCCTCATCTACAGCGCGCAAATCAAGCAGATTCGTATCGATTCTTCCGCCCCTGTCAAGCTGCAGTTGTTCCGCCACAAGTGCAATATCCTCGGTGATAACCTTATCCTGAATCAGCCTGTTTAGTAAATTCCTTTCAAATTCTGTCATATATTACAATTCCAGTTAATGCCTTTCTAACAGAGCATATCAGAATTGTCAATCAATCATAACTGCTATTATTAATCCTCAAACACCCTGCCCTCATTATAGGTAAACCGGCAATGAACTCCGAACTTCATATCAACCGCCGTCTGAAAAATATATTTTGCCACCGGCATTTTTCCCTCATGGGCCAATAAACATCTGCCCAAGCCATTCAGATGAACCGGCCGAATCAAACCAGTCGGGCTCCTTGACGAGGAGTCTCAGTTCCTGAGTAAGTGTTTCTCTGTGACTTTTTTCAAAATCAATAAGATATGACAGTATTTTCCTGACTGATTCGCTTTTTACATTCCTGTAACCTTCCTGATAAAGCCTGACAGACTCTTCTTCCATCTGAATAGCCTTTTTCAGAATATCCTGATGGCTCATTTTCAGAATCTTATTTGATATATCAGGTTTTTTAAGCATATATCTGTTCGGAGATATCTTCTTTTCTCCCGTCATCTCTGAAAAGATACCTTTCAGCATCTCTCTGTGTTCGGCCTCCTCCTCTGCAATATTCAGAAGTCTCTTCTTGACGACACGGTTTGTAACCTTTTTGGCAAAAAGTCTGTAAAATGCCTCGGAATTTATCTCCTTTGTAATACCTATACCGATTATCTCAACAGGCGTGAGACCTTTGGCTATTCTGATCTTCTGATTTTTCTTACGCACCATCGTACATACTCCTTTCACGCCTGAGATACCAGTCCTCGGGCGATTTGATATATTCTATTGAATCCACAATTGATAAAAGATGACCCTCCTCCTCTCTGATCAATCTGGAAATGAAATCCTTAACAACCGGGTCTTTTGCCTTAGAAAGGGCATTTTTATAATGTTTTATAGAGCCCTTTTCCATTTTCTCGGCTATCTTCAATGCCTCAATCTCAGCTTTGTATTCCCTGTCATCTTCATAATCAGAAAAGATTTCTTCGAATATCTTTCCTTCAAATTTCCCGAGCACAGTGTCTTTCTTGAAGACTTTCTTCCCTGCCACAAGACTATCTGCTATTTTTTCAATTCTCTGGTAATGAACCTTCTCTTCCTTGGCAAGATTCAGGAAAAGATTTTTGACGAGCCTGTTTTTGGATTTTAGAGCCTTTGTCCTGTAAAATTCAAATCCGTCCATTTCAAGTCTTGTGGCTTTCTGCAAAATTTTAATAAATTCTTCCATATATACTCCTTCCAGAAAACAATATGCTAATATAATTAACAATGCTATCATATGTCAAGAAGTTTTAAGCCCTCTCAATATCTTACTTTCCTGATGACTGGCACCTCTATGGATAAAAACCGGTTGACTGAGTCAATTTTTGAAATATCATAGTCCGGTAAATCCTTTTTGTAAGGAATGAGCATGTCCAGTAATTCAAATTATATCGCCATTGCCGGTAATATGGGAAGCGGTAAAACATCACTTGCCGGTTTTCTGAACCGCAAGCTCGGGATAAAATCACTCCTCGAGCCTCAGGATGCAAATCCGTACATAAAAGACTTTTATGCAGATATGAAAAAATGGGCATTTCATTCACAGCTTTTCTTTCTTATTAAAAAAATTCAGTATTACAATCTGATTGAAAAGAGCCGGGAAATTTTATTACTCGACCGGACGATATATGAAGATGCCGAGATATTTGCAACGGCCCTTCACAAGAGGCGGTTTATCAGTAAAAGGGACTTTGGTCTTTATAAATCAATATTTGAAGAGTCATTAAAACACATCAGACCGCCAAGACTTCTCATATATTGCCATTGTTCGGTCTCCTGCATAATACGAAGAATATACCAGCGGGGCAGAAATTACGAAACTAATGTAAAAAAGAGTTATATCAGATATCTCAACTGTATGTATGACAGATGGAGAAGAGATTACACACTCTCACCCGTTCTGGACATCGATACGGAGAAGATGGATTACTTCTCTAATTTTATAGACAGATTCGACATCCTAAACGAAATTAAAAGATATATTTAAAACCCGAATCCCGTAAATTTGACAAACACTGCAATATTATATATTTTTGAGCTATGAGGTTTTTTACTCTGCTGATAACAACTCTGCTGAATATTTTAATCTTCTCCTCTCTGCTCTATGCTCAGGATGAAGAGATATATGATACCTCTTTCCTTTCTGATTTTGAGTCATTTTCTGAAGCAGACTTTTCAGGAGAATTTAATATCAAAAACTACGAAAATTTCGAAATAAAGAACGAAAGGGAAAGACTAAACCTTCAGTTTAACAGCAAGTACATTTTTTCAACGTATTATATCGACAAAGGAAGAATAGGATATGCCGAGACACCTCCGTTTTTCTATGTTGAAACTGCCAAGAAATCAAAAGAGGGGTTTGATATACCGGTTATCTACAATGAGGATGTGGCAAAATTCATAAAGTACTTTACAGGACGGGGTAAAAAATTCTTTCAGAAGTGGCTCGAGAGGTCGAAAAAATACAGGGAGATTCTCACAAAAATAATCAAGGAAAACAAATTGCCGCAGGATACAATCTATCTTGCAATGATCGAGAGCGGATTCTCCCCTTTTGCCCTGAGCAGAAGCGGTGCTGCAGGAATATGGCAGTTCATACCCTCGACAGGTAAGAGATACGGTCTGAGAATAGACTACTGGGTCGACGAAAGAAGAGACCCGGTAAAATCAACCTATGCCGCTGTCAGCTATCTGAAAAATCTCTATAATTACTTTGGTTCGTGGTGGCTTGCATGGGCAGGGTATAATGCCGGTGAAGGAAGAATCTTCAGGGCTATTTCGAAGGCGAAGACCAACGACTTCTGGGAGATTTCGGACCGCAGATTTATAAAACGGGAGACGAGACAGTATGTCCCGAAACTTATGGCGGCGGCCCTGATTACCGCAAACCCCGAGAAATACGGATTCTATGACCTTGACTATCAGGCAGAATTCGAATTTGATGAGATTACGGTCCCTCCTGCAACTGACCTGCGGGTTATCGCAAACGCAGCCCTCACCGATTACTACACGATCTGGATGCTCAACCCTGCTATCAGGAGAGGTATTACCCCGCCCGATACAGAGTATTCAATCAGAATACCGAAAGGCACAAAGGACATCTTTACAGAAAATTTTTCACGTATCCCAAAAGAAAAATTCCTCGAGACAAAGGAGATAATTATTCAAAAGACCATTTCCGTTAATGAACTTGCAAGGAAAGAAGGGATATCACAGGAGGTAATACTTGCATTCAATTCCGGCATTAAGCCCGAATCAGCGCTTTTTAAGGGAACAAAGATAATCATCCCCCAGATATCAATTATCGACGAAGATCTGGAGAAGAGGTATGACAGAAAAATTGCAAAGGCTAACAGAAAGAAGAAGGCCAAGGCAAAAAAGATATCTATCAGTGCAAACGAATATGTAGTCGAAGAGGGAGACAACCCATACGATATAGCCAAAAAACATAATGTCAACCTCAACGACCTTATGGAAATTAACGGGCTCGACCGGGGAGACAAGATATTTCCGGGCAATGTCATAAGAATACCCAAAAAATGAAAATCCAGACTTACAACCACATTCTGAAATACGGACTGAAAGAAGATGAAAGACTTTGACGTCATTGTAGCAGGAGGAGGTCACGCCGGAATCGAGGCTTCACTTGCGTCCGCACGCCTCGGACTTAAAACCTGCCTGATTACAATCAATGCAGACAATATCGGACAGATGTCCTGCAACCCGGCAATAGGAGGGCTCGCAAAAGGTCACCTCGTCAGGGAGATAGATGCACTCGGCGGTGAAATGGGAAAAGCTGCAGACTATACCGGGATTCAGTTCAGAAGACTCAATACCTCAAAAGGTCCGGCAGCAAGGGCAACTAGAGCACAGTCCGACATGTACAGATACAGGGAATATATGAAATCGGTTGTAATGAATACAGAAAATCTTCTGGTTCTGATGGACGAGGTTACAGATATCATAGTTGAAGCTGACACAGTAAGAGGGGTAACAACAAAATCTTCGGGCAGTATCTACTCAAAGGCCGTTGTTCTGACAAACGGCACTTTCCTAAACGGGATTATTCATATAGGGTTGCAGCATCATCCGGGCGGACGTCTCGGGGAACCGGCATCATCACTCTCAGAAAATCTGAAAAAATACGGTCTGACCATAAGAAGGCTCAAGACCGGGACCTGTCCGAGACTCAAAAAACAGACAATCAATTTTGACGTTCTTGACAAACAGGTAAGTGATGAACCACTCCCGACTTTCTCTTTTGACAATATCAGACCTCCGCTTCCGCTCCTTCCCTGTTTTGTTACCTACACAAACGAGACAACACACAATATAATCCTTAAAAACCTTGACAGGTCTCCTTTATATACAGGCAAAATACGGTCAATCGGTCCGAGATACTGTCCATCGATTGAAGACAAGGTAGTAAAATTTTCGCACCACAACAGACATCAGATATTCCTCGAACCCACAGGTCTTAATTCAGTCGAATACTATCCGAACGGCATCTCCACAAGCCTTCCCTTCGACGTCCAGACAGAGATTGTTCACTCAATAAAAGGACTCGAAGAGGCCGAAATCATCAGACCGGGATACGGTATTGAATATGATTTCTTTGACCCTACCGAACTTTATCATTCGCTTATGTCAAAAAAGGTCAAAAATCTCTTTCTCGCCGGACAGATAAACGGTACGTCCGGATATGAAGAGGCCGCTGCACAGGGAATCATTGCAGGTATCAATGCAGCCTTAGCGGTACAAAATAAAGAGCCTTTTACACTCAGCCGCACAGAGGCCTATATAGGAATTCTGATAGATGACCTTGTTACGAAAGGTGTCGACGAACCATACAGGATGTTTACATCGAGGGCAGAATTCAGGCTCAACCTGAGGGAAGACAATGCAGACATAAGGCTTACACCATACGCAAGAGATATCGGACTGATAGATGATGAAAGATATAACAGATTTGAAAAAAAGAAAAAGGACATTGAAAAAATACTTATTTATCTCCAAGACCTCAGAATCCGGGCAGGAGATGAAAAGGTAAAGGCCTCCGTATATCTTAAACGTCCTGAGGTAAAAATCGAAAACCTTACTGCTTTTATGGATAAAGAGCACAGGGAGATTCTGGAAAGTATAAAGACAGAAGTAGAGACGATGGTAAAATTCGAAGGCTATCTCGAGAAAGAGAGGAGAGAGATCGAGAGACTGAAAGAGCTCTCCAGAATCAGGCTTCCAAAGAATACGGATTTTTCATCGATACCCGGAATATCGAGGGAAGTTGCCGAAAAACTTAAGAAGTACAGCCCCTCGACATTAGAGGAGGCACTCAGAATTCCCGGGATAACTCCGGGTGCAATCAGTATGCTCATTATATATCTGAAAAAAGAGAGAGACTCAGGCAATCCGGCCTGATTCCGCTCATTAAAAGCTATCCGCTGAACTACTCTACCCTTTCGAATACCGGTATTACTTCGAGCGGGGCCGGATAATTCTCTATAGTCTTCGGTCCCTCAATAATTTCATCTTTGTTGTAGAGATTTCTGAACTTTGCGGGCGGGAAATATATATTTCTGCTATTGGCCCCTTCTGTAATGACAGGCGCAACCAGATATCTGGAACCGAGCATAAATTCATCTTCAATAAAATAGCTCGCCTCATCCTCTTCGAACTCAAAAAAGAGCGGACGTACCAAAGGTATCTGGGTAGATGATGCCTCCTTTGACGCCCTTATTATCTCAGGGATTATCTCTTCGCGCAGGGCAAGATATTTTCGTGTAATCCCTGACACCTTCTCTGAATAACCCTCTCTTGAAGGCGGTATTGAAAACTGCATATAAGGGAGAAAACTGTTAAGTTCCACCCACCTGATATATAGTTCCTCCGAAGCCTTATTAAGGTATTCATTGCCACCTATCATATCCGGCAGAACAAAGGGATAACCAATGATGCCCATTGCAAGTATCTGAGTCATAACGGAGGCGAGTCCGTTATTGAATCCAAAGTGACTTGCCTTATCGAACTGCCTGAAGAGAATCGGAAGATTCTGGGCAAAGTATCCGGAACGCATCTCCACCCCTCTGTGGGCGAGTCCCCATCTGGCATAATAATCGGAATACATATTGGGATGAAATCCGCTATCAAGCCTCGGTTTTAAGGGAAGAAACTGCGCCTCACCTGCATCATACTTGAAGCCGTCGATCCCGTATGTCTCTATCAGAAAATCTATCTTCTTCCCGAACCAGCTCCTGCCCTGTTCGGTAAAGAAATCTATTATTCCTGCATTGGCAATATTTGCCGTATTCCACCATCCGACAAGTGCCGGATATCTCGAATTATATGCCGCCATAAAGGCCTTGTTTTTCACACCATCCTCAAATGTATCTGCATCCTGATTCACAAACGGCGGGACCCAGAGACTTACCTTTATCCCTCTCTGATGAAGATAATCTATCATCCCCTTTGCATCGGGAAATCTGTCCTCATCGAAATCGAGGTCACCGTATTTTTTTGTCCATCTGTCATCTATCTCCAGATAGGATACCGGAAAATTCTCCGACAATATCTTATCGGCAAAACCAAGAACCTTGCCTTTATCGATTCCCCATTTATACAACGCCCATGTAGTCCAGATAGGCCTCTTGATCAGGTCATCAGGCGGAGAGGAGTACAGAGGGAGGTCCGGCCTCTTCTGCCACTTTGAATGAATCCACTTCTCATAAGCCTTCTTCGTGTTCTTACCCGAGAAAAGAGTCAGTTCGAAAAATTCCTCCCCGAACTCCGGTATCAGATGAATCTTAAAAATACGGTTATTACTTCTGTTGAAGGAGAGGTCCAGATAGGAATATGAGTCGGAAAAGAGAAATCCTCCTCTCGAATTGAAGAGAACCGGTGAGATTACATCTGTCCCCTCGTCTGTCTGAAGATAGGGTCTCTCAAAAGAGCCGTTATCAAGGACAAAGTGCTGTTCGGTCGGATGATAAAGCTTTCTCCATATATCGTTCTCATCTGTCAGCTCCCCTATCCCGTAATGAGAAACTCCGTTTTCAAGGAGAAAAGAGAATCCGTACCTTTTAATATTTTTGCTTAGTGGTACTATTTTCAGCCAGAACATTTCATTGCTGTGCGAGATATTAAGAATGCCGATATTACTTCCGGCCGGGTCAATAATATCAAACTCAAATTCTGAGATTTTCCTGCCCTTCAGGGAAATCTTCTCCGCACCCACATATCCGGTATCCGACAGGAAGGATATCCCCGAAAACTCACCATCCTTAACGAAACTGTTGGTACTCCAGACTGTCATACCACCGTTTATAAGTCTCAGAACCGCACCGGATTTCTGCAATGATAAGGTTCTGTCATCACACTTTATTGTGTATCCGGTCTGGTTCTCCGAAAACTCACATTGTTTTGAACTCTCTCTCATACTTATCTCTCTTTCGGTACACCCAAAAACAATAAAGGCTGCAAACAGAATGACTTTAAACTTCATATGTCTTCTCCCATACCGGAAAGAGAGTAGGATATCTGAAATTGTCAGTCAATCAAAAACAATTTGGCTTACTCAATAAAATTACTGCACAGACAGATAATGGGGGTATTCTCTGGTTCAGGTTCACAGGACATATAAAATGCCGTTCAGAGATAATTGAATGACCCAAATCATTCTTGCTTGACAAAAAGCATTATTAAATTATGTTTATATCTATGAACCCTAAATTTGCAGGCATAATATTTTGCGTTTTTCTTATCGCCTGTTCAAATGAGGCCGACCTGAGCCTTATGGATATAAGTACAGGCTGGGACAGAGATTCCTCAACTGATATTCTTACAGATACAACAGTCAATCAGAAATACTACGAGTACTCCTGTACAGAGATTACCCAGAATATAGTAACCGCAGAAGGTCTCATATACTTTGACGGCGAAGTGCCCGACACCGCAAAACTCAGCGTTGCAATAACGATAAAACCACCTCCGGGAATGCCAAGCTGTTACTTTACAGTCAAGACAAAGAAATTTCCGTTCGGATTCAGATTCACGAACCTCGAAAAGGATACGGAAGTTTATGTTATGGCTGTGTTAAAGATCGACGGGGCAACTATTCCCATACCCAAAGAGGGCGTCGATTACTATGGTGACTACGGAAAGACCCCCATCAGGCTCACAAAGGATA
This sequence comes from Bdellovibrio sp., assembly GCA_020725805.1. Lineage (GTDB taxonomy): Bacteria > Myxococcota > SpSt-1050 > SpSt-1050 > SpSt-1050 > SpSt-1050. Next base: position 1,801 of record DYEF01000020.1, on the reverse strand, counting down.
TTAAAGATATTGAGATTCATCTGAAACTCTATCAGAAGGAATGAGGAAACCTTGATACTCAGACGAAAGATTCTATTCAAATCGTTCATCTTCATTTTGACGATATCATTCTATTCAGATTCCCTGCACGGCTCGGGGATGGAATCCACCGGTATCGGTATCAGGGCAAACGGAATGTCCAACTGCTGGATAGGAGAAGGCGGAGAGGTCTCGGGGCTCTTCTGGCAACCAGCCGGCTTTGCATTTCAGAAAGAGAGACTGCAGCTTTCGGCCGAATATAAATTTTCCTACATATATTTCGGTTCCGAATACGGTCCTAAAAACTCAATGCCATTCTTCCCTTCGGGACATGATACAATGCTTACCCAGTACAGGCTAGAGCCGGAGAGAATCCCCAGAGCAGATGAAGTAAAACCAATAAATGTACCTGTTTTATTCTTTTCATTTAAGCGCGACATATCGGAGACAAGAGACTTTTTCAGAACCGTATCCATATCCGGAGGCCTTATATCCACGACGGGAGGGGGAGGAGGACTCTCCAAGAGTATGGATTTCGAAAAAGGCGGTGAGAGATTTCACATCGACGCCGAATATCTCATAAGCACGTTCTCTCTTGGTCTGCCACTTGTATTCTCCACCGAAATATACAGGGATATTGCAATAGGTCTGGGGCCTGTTTTCAATGTCGGACTCACAATGGGTTCAAATTACAAGAGATTTACATCAGCCAATGCAGAGGATAATTATCTTATCGTAAATCAGTATCCGTATCAGGCAGTATCGTTCGGAACCGGTTTTATCATCGGTACACTCTTCAGACTCAATGAGAGATTCAAAATAGGCCTCCTGCTGAAGACGCCGTATAATCAGGTTTCTATATCCGAAATCCGCTCATTCAGACAGGGACCGCTCAACAGAATAACACTCGACTCAAAGGGAAATATTTACAGAACAACAGGTGAACCCGACAGCGGCAGGAACCCGATAGACAAATACAACGAAGAGATGCAGTCCATGTTTACGGACTTTGACCCTTCAGGAATCGGTCAGGACTACAACAGAGGCATATACTATGATGTGCAGGACAAGATTACTACAACTCTGAGATTGCCTCTGAGACTCGGGGCAGGACTCACATTAAAACTTTCCTACAACCTCAAATTATATGCTGATTATTACATAAGTTTCTGGTCACATACATTTCAGAAGATAGATTTCAAGGATGGAGTACCGGGTATTCTGATGGATATGGATATTATAAAGGAAGGTGACCTTAAGGATACACAGGAATTCGCACTTGGCGGCGAATATTATGCCTCAAAAAGTCTGACAATCAGAAGCGGAGTCCGGTTTATCCCTACCTATCTCAGAAAGAACGGCGTAAAAAGACAGCTCTTTCCGGAATATGACGACGTAATCCCCGAGACCACAGTCAACGGAATATCTGTATTTTCAGCCAATCCGCTTACCTCATGGATGTTCTCCGGCGGTCTTTCATACCTATTCAGCGAAGATACGAGAATTGATTTCTTTATACATTATACCTACGCCATTCCGCAGGTCGGGTCAGATGAAGGAGCAGGAGAGATTTCAAGTTACTCAATATCCACAGGGATAGGCATCACAAGAACATATTAAATAAACGTCCATTGATATATTACCTGATTTTCCCACTTTTAAATCCTAAAAAGTTAACTTGTTGATTTAATTGGATAATAGATGTAGTCAATTAGTGTGAAACCGCACTACCATAGATTAAGACTTGTTAAAACGAAATCCAGATCAACTGCTGTTCAGGTTG
>DYEF01000001.1 GCA_020725805.1 Bdellovibrio sp. | reverse complement strand
CTTAAAATCATTATGAAAAGGATAAAGCAGATGCTTAGTAAAGAGAAAAAAGTGAATAAAAACCAGCTAAGATTTAGTTTTGCGGAGGATTTATGAAAAATTTTGGGGTATTTCCAGGTTTAAAAATTTTCTTGACAAGTCTATATCTTGTGTGTAATTATCGCTCAACCCACAAGATATAGTGGTGACCGGGAAGAAAATTATCAAGGAGGTCCTTAATGGAAAAGAAGTCTTTTCAAACGAGTTACATTCAGCTCATCGAACAAACCTTCGGGGATTTGAAGCATAATACAAAGGAAGGTATCGATTTTGGTCCGATAATAAACCGCCTCGGACTTCTCGGAATAGAGAACGATACAGCCCGTAATATTATTAACGAGGTCAGGTCGGAATACGAAAAACTCTCCGAAAAGGACCACAGATTCGTCTATCTCGCCAAGAAGATCCTGAACAAAAAACTTATTGAATACGGCTTTCTGACACCTATTAACATCTCGGAAAATGCGATGAAGGTTCTTGAGAAGAGATATCTTAAGAAGGACAATGAGGGAAATGTAACGGAGACACCCGAGGAACTCTTTTTCAGAGTGGCCTCCTATATCGCGCAGGCAGAGAAGAAATTCGGAAGACCTGACGGGGAGCAGCTGGCAGAGGAATATACTATAAAGTTCTATGAAATAATGTCCTCGCTCGAATTCGTTCCGAACTCACCCACACTTATGAATGCCGGCAGGGAACTCGGTCAGCTTTCAGCCTGTTTTGTATTGCCGGTGGATGATTCGATGGAATCCATATTCGAGGCAATAAAGAATACAGCCCTTATTCATAAGAGCGGCGGCGGCACAGGATTCTCCTTTTCGAGAATCAGACCCCAGAACGATGTGGTTGCCTCAACAAAAGGTGTTTCATCCGGTCCCCTCTCGTTTATGAAGGTCTTTGATGTGGCCACAGAGACCATAAAGCAGGGCGGAACGAGACGCGGTGCCAATATGGGTATTCTGAATGTCAATCATCCCGATATTCTCCGTTTTATCGAATCCAAGGCACAGGACAAGATGTTCAATAATTTCAATATTTCGGTCGGCCTTACGGAAGATTTTATGAAGGCGGTCATTAACAACGAGTCTTACGAACTTATAAATCCCAATACACGGCAGGTCACCGGAAGACTTAATGCACGGATGGTCTTTGACAAGATTGTCCTTTATGCATGGAAAAACGGTGAGCCGGGTATAGTCTTTCTCGACAGGATAAATGCGGCCAATCCGACCCCGCATATCGGAATGATCGAGAGTACCAATCCCTGCGGTGAGCAACCGCTTCTCCCGTATGAATCCTGCAACCTTGGTTCGATAAATCTCTCCCTGATGGTAAGGGACGGGAAGATAGATTTCGACAGACTCTCTTATGTCGTCCGTACAGCAACCCGTTTCCTCGATAATGTGATTGAGGTCAACAAGTATCCGATTCCGGAGATTGAGCGTATGACAAAGGGGAACAGAAAGATAGGTCTCGGGGTAATGGGTTTTGCCGATATGCTGATAAAACTGGGTGTCCAGTATGACTCGTTTGATGCACTGAATCTTGCAGAACAGGTGATGAATTTCATCAACCGGGAGAGCAAGATTGAATCAGCACAGCTTGCGGAGGAGAGAGGGGCCTTCCCCAACTTTAAGGGGAGTATCTATGACAAACCGGGATTCAAACCACTTAGAAATGCCACCACTACTACTATCGCCCCGACCGGAACTATAAGCATTATCGCCGGAACATCCTCGGGTATCGAGCCGCTCTTTGCGATTGCGTACGTAAGGAATGTTATGGACAATACCAAACTTTATGAGACGAACCCGCTCTTTATGAAGATTGCAAGAGAGGAGGGGTTTTACAGTGAGGAGATAATTGCAAAAATAGCCGAGAAGGGGAGTGCTCAGGATATTGAAGGGATTCCTCAGAGGGTCAGAAGGATTTTCAGGACTGCTCACGATATCTCTCCCGAATGGCATGTCAGGATGCAGGCGGCCTTCCAGAAGTATGTTGACAATGCTGTCAGCAAGACGGTGAATCTCCCGCACGATGCCACTCAGGAAGATGTCAAGGATATCTATCTGCTTGCATATAAGCTCGGTTGCAAGGGTGTAACGGTTTACAGGGATGGTTCGAGAGAGGATCAGGTCCTGTCGACCAAGAAGACAACAGAGACAAAAGAGGTGGCTCAGACAGAACCGGTGCAGCCTTTAAGAATTGTCCCGAGGGAGAGACCCGACTGTGTCTGGGGGATTACGCAGAAACTGATTACCGGCTGTGGAAATATCTATGTTACAGTCAATGAAGATGAAAATGGTCCTGTCGAACTCTTTACAGCAATAGGGAAGGCCGGAGGTTGTGCGTCTTCACAGGCCGAGGCAATCTCGAGGCTTATCTCCCTTTCTCTCAGGGCTGGAATCGATATGGAGTCGATAATCAAACAGTTGCAGGGAGTCAGGTGCCCGAATCCGCAATGGTCTAACGGTGAACTCATCCTCTCCTGTGCAGATGCGATTTCGAGGGCAATGAAGACATATCTCGAGAGAAGAAGTGATATGAAGACAGAGAAGACACTCCCGCCTCCTGCAGAGAAGGTCGAGATTAAGAAGACTCAGACCAAAGGGAATATAAGCAGCACAGGCGAAAAGACTTCGGTGACCTGTCCGGAATGCGGAAGCAATATGATGACCGTGGAAGGGTGCTTCGTTTGTACAGAGCCGACCTGCGGTTTTTCGAAATGTCTGTAGTGTATATCCCGGGTTCCATTTTGTCTCCGGGATATTTGCTATATATTGTTTCTGTGACAGATATCACTTGCATTTTGACCTTTTTCGTCTACTATATAGGAGAGATATGAATAACCAAGGAGGTTTAGGATGAAGAGATACCTTTTTATTATGCTTTTGATAGCCACCTGTCTTTATGCCCAGACAGATTCCAAGCAGCAGGACCAGGTAATACAGAAGATAGGACACGGGCAGGTCAACTGGACCAACAAGGTCATAGTTGTGACAGGCTCGGCGGCACCGAATCTCAAGGGAGGGGTTACAGCAGCTCAGGTAAGGCTTCAGACAGAGAGGGCGGCCGAACTGGATGCATACAGAAAGGTCCTTGAAGTAGTAAAGGGCGTCAGGGTTGATTCGAGCTGGACTGTCGGAGATATGATGCAGTCCGTTCCCGAGGTCAAGACTACTGTTGAGGGACTGATTAAGGGAATGAAGAGGATTGATACCAAGTATTATTCGGACGGAGGAGTGGATGTTATCGTTCAGGTAGACCTTGAGGGAATGATGGCTTCTACGGTTGCCAAGGAGGTTGTGAAGAAGACGGAGGAGAAGAAGGAGGAAAAGAAAGAGGAGGCTGCGGAGAGTAAGGCAAAACCTCAGGAGGTAAAAGAAGCCAAGGCGGCTCCGGAGGTTCCGAAGAATGAGCCCAAAAAGGAAGAAAAGAAGGCTGAGACGGCAGATTCAACAGGGTATATCATCAATGTCAAGGGACATCCGTATCAGCCTGTGATGTTTCCGAAAATTCTCGATGATAAGAACAATGAGCTCTTTGCAGCCGAGAAAATAGACCCGTCCGTTGCAAATGACGGTAAACTCGTATCGTACTATCTGAGTGAGAATGCAGCAAGGAATTCCGAACGTGTCAAGGATAAGCCTGTTGTAATAAACGCAGTCTCTGTAAAGAACAAATCCGAGATTATTATCCGCAGCGAAGATGCAAAGAAGATCAACAGGGAGCTGCTCAGAAGCGGCAGACTTGCAATCATTGTTGACTAATAAGAAGAAAAGGAGGCTTATAATGTTTAGAAAGATTATTTTTTCACTTGTTCTGATAACTTTTCTGGTCCCCGCCTATCTGTATGCCGGTTCGGTTACAGCAAGGGGACAGGCCGCTATTGTAAATAACGACAAGGCTATGGCGAGAGACAAGGCAATAGAGGATGCGCTAAGAAGGGCTGTTGAACAGGTCGTAGGTACGATGGTCACTTCCGAATCGAAGGCAAAGGACTTTCAGCTCCTCGAAGACAACATATATACCCATTCAAAGGGTTATGTTGAGTCATACAAAATTGTCTCTGAGAAGGTCGAGGACAACGTATACATAGTTGATATTCAGGCAGATGTCTCAACGGGGAAGATCGAAGGGAAACTAAAGGCAATCGGAATAGCACTTTCGAGGAAAGGGAAACCCCGCGTGATGTTCCTGATTTCAGAGCAGAATGTCGGTCAGGAGACCCCGTCCTACTGGTGGGGTACCACGGCCTCAGTATCTGATATAGGGATTGTCGAAAATACGATGATAAATATCTTTCAGAAGAACGGTTTTACAGTTATAGACAGACAGGCCGTCTCAGGAAAAATCAAGGTCAAGGATGCATACAGGGTGGCTTCGCTCTCCTCAGATGCAGCGAAGAGCATAGCAAATCAGACTGATGCACAGATAGTGATATTTGGTCAGGCTATTGCAAAATCACTTGGTAATCAGCCTATCGGGACTTCTCCGGATTCTCCCAAGTATCCTACTGCCTCTGCAAATATGTCTGTCAGAGCCCTCAATACTGACAACGGGGAGATTCTTGCAACTGCAACAGGTGAACATGTGTATCCTCACCCTTCGGAGATTTCCGCAGGCAATAATGCCCTCAAAATGGCTGCCGAGAAGGTCTCGAATCAGCTGATTGACGGAATTATGGAAAAATGGAATCAGGAACTTTCTGGCGGACAGATGGTTTCCATAGATATTACGGGTATTGATGACCCGGGATTTCTCTCTGAATTCAAGAATTTTCTGACACAGCAGATAAGGGGTGTTCAGGGAGTTCAGATCAGAAAATTCAAGAAGCCCGATGCCTCCCTTGATATTGATTACAAGGGTAAGGGACAGGATCTGGGACTTGAACTTTCCGGCAAGAAGATCGGCAAATCCGTTCTGGAAGTTACAGATATGCAGCAGAATACGGTAAAGATCAAGGTTACGAAGGGTGGCAAATAAACTTTTATAAGGAGAGTTGCTATGAAAAAACTTTTCGTTGGTCTGATATTTATAGTCTTTGCAGGAATAGCATTCTATGTCTTTGCCGGCGAATCTTCATCTCAGGTCTCCCTTTGTGAAGGGAAGTGTTTTCAGGGTAAATCCGAAAACGGGCCATGGAAGGCAGTAAAGGCAGGCGATAAACTGACAGGTGATATTTATCTCAAGACCGATGAGGATTCCAGACTCGAGGTCAAGAGCGAAAAAGGTACAATCAGGCTTGCCCCGAAGACAGTTTTTAAGTTCTTTTCCTTAAAAAAGAAGGATGATAATTCTGTAATGGTTTCTATAGGTTCGGTCTGGGCAAAGGTAAAGAAGACAACTGACCAGAAGAAATTTGAGGTCAAGACCAAGTCTGCGGTTGCAGGTGTCAGAGGGACAGTCTTTTCGGTGACGGCCTTGATGGATGAGAGCTCGATAATCAAGGTTTATGAAGGGGAGGTAGGGGTAAACAACAGACCGGTGGTCGACAGGAAGAACAAGGAAGAGGAGACGAAACTTGCGGAAGCCAAGAAAGAGAGGAAGGAGATTCCGCCTCCGTTCAAGGAAGTGACAAAGAAACAGTGGGAGGAGATGATCGCAAAGGCTATGCAGATGATCAAGGTTTCAGCTGAGGGAGATATAAGCGAGCCGATAGCATTTGACCTTGAAGAAGAGAAGAAAGATGACTGGGTGGCCTGGAATATGAGTCTCGACGAAAAGGAAGGGAAGAAAGAAGAAAACAAGTAAAGTATGACAAAGGAACAGAGGAATATTCTTGTATATATCGGGGTATTTGCCGGAATTCTCTTTCTTCTTTATGTCCTGAGAAAAGTTTTTATACCGGTTTTTCTGGGTTTTCTGATAGCATATATCTTCAAACCGGTCGTTGACAGACTTGAGAAGAGAAAGATTTCGAGAGGGACAAGCGCAGTTCTTGTGATTATATTTCTGACAATACTTGTTGCAACTTTTGTCCTGATTATCTTTCCGCTGATTTCAGATATTGTGACTGCTATTTCCGGGGCCGGACCGAAACTGATATCTCTTGTTGAGGAAAGGCTGAGGCCATATCTTCTCGATAAATTCCAGATCGATATTACCGATACAATAGAGGGATATAAGGAGAGACTCTACGAATTTACTTCCAATCTCTCCGGTAAGGACTTCTCCTTTCTGGGCGGACTCCTGAAGAGGGCAATATCGAACATATTTATTCTGGCATATATGCTCGTTGCCCTGATACTGATACCCCTTATAGCATACTACCTGATAGTATATTACTACGATGTCATAAGGTGGATAGACTCGATGATTCCTCTGAAATTCAAGAGTCTTATTGATGATATCTTCAAAGAGATTGATTCCACAATGTCGATGTTCTTCCGCGGACAGATTACGGTATGTACGGTTATGGCTATTGTCTATTCTGTTGCCCTTATAATAGCCAAAGTGCCGAATCCGGTTGCAATTGGTGTCATTACAGGAATTCTCAACTTTATTCCGTATGCGGGTCTGATTACAGGGCTCTCTTTGAGTCTTCTGCTTTCCCTTATTTACGGGAACGGCCTTTATCCGATACTTGGTTCGGTAATCGTTTATTCGGCAATTCCTCTCATCGACCAGTTCTTTATTACTCCCCGTATTATGGGTTCATCGATAGGTCTGAAACCTATCTTTATTATTCTTGCACTGCTTATCGGTGGGACACTTATGGGATTTATTGGTATACTCATTGCTGTCCCGTCTGCAGCGATTATTAAAGTTCTTGCAGGTATTTTTATTGAGAAATATAAACAGAGTTCCCTGTATCTCTCGGAATGAATACTCTCTTCCGACTAGGCAAAGATACAGGGCTTTTGATTGAATGTTCACGATTTTTATCCGGAATTAACAATCTGAGGATATTTTTCGGAGTTGTGAGAGAGGTTGGCAGATAAGTTTTGCAGAGTTGTGTACAATAAATTTATGGTTATTGTAATTTCGGATTATATCTGGTATTATACTAATAATATTTAAGGAGGGTGGATATGCCTTTCAGAATTAAGTCACTTTTTGTATTTGCTGTAATTTCAGTGGTGATTATATTTGTTCATAACTGCGGAGATTCTGTCAATCCGCTTGGCGGTGATACAGGTGTACAGGATGCAGCACTCCGTCCCTGCAAAAACAATGCACAGTGCAATGCTGATGAGGAATGCAAGAACAATTACTGTGTAAAGAAAGAAACGACTGTATGCAGAAATAAGACTGACTGCAAACCGGAACAGGATTGCATCAACGGAAAATGTGTTGATATGGCTGATGATGCCGGGATTGATGGAGGGAATGATACTGGTGATGTGGATATAGTCAAGAAAGGAAAGATTTCGGCAGACCCGATGACAGTCGAATTCGGTGCAATGAGATTTGGTGAAAAGAGAGAAAGGACTGTCAGGATAAAAAATACCGGAAACGCAGACCTGAAAATTCTGAAGGTAGAGCTGGATGCGAATGCTGATTCATCTACATTCGGATTCAGGACCGATTTTGCCTTTGGTTCGAATCTCTCTCCCGGCGGAGAGTTTGAAGTAACTGTATATTGCCAGCAGAATGACGAGATGCCGGATAACGGAGACCTCCTTGTCTCATCTGATGACGGGGATATGCCGATTCTCAGAATCAAGATGAAAAACAGTTACAAGGACAAGCCCGATATTGCGGTTAAATATCTGAATGCCGCAAATGAAGAGGTTGTATATCCCGAACCGGACAAGAAGAGTCCGACAAATGAAGTTACTGTTAACATAGGAAACATACCTCTTAAGGAGAAGAAAATACAGATTGTTACAATTCTGAATGTCTCGGAAGAGTCTATTGTAAAGATTTCTGAGATTAAATATGATATTTACAGCAACAACAGCACGAATATCAACAAATTCAGTGCCTATCTGAAAGATACGGCCGAAGGGAATGAAATAACTCTTCCGGTCTATCTCTCGCCTTCCGATTCAATCGTGCTGGTTGTTGAATATCCTGCAGATACAGAAGCACTTGACGATAAGTATTCGGTCTCCCTCAAGACAAATGACCTTGATGTCAATAACGATGACGACAACAAGGAGGACGGACTTCTGATATTGAGTTTTAAGGCGCTTGCAGGCTATAAAGACCCGCAGCTTTCTGTGTTGTTCCAAAATAGAAATGTTACATTATCTGCAAAGTAGAAATGTTACATTTAATAGGTTTGGATATAAAGAAAAGTTAGGGATTAAAGTGGAATTACAGGGAAAAGTATATGTTTCCCTATGGGGGGTAATAGGG
>DYEF01000019.1 GCA_020725805.1 Bdellovibrio sp. | reverse complement strand
TAGAGACAGATTGCTTTTAGATAGTAGTAAAACCAATAATCCCTGCTCTCATACACTCTAAAAATACCAAAATTTTGGGGTATATTCAGAATAATTTTGCTTTTCATCAAAATCACTGATTTTCGGTCACTGATTTATCCGGATTTTATTTTGGTTTATGGTGTGTAAAAAGCCCGGTTTTTTCATTAGCTACCTCTTGTTTAAATAATGTTTAAATCCTGTATTGTTGATTTTTAACCTGTTGAATATATTGGCTTTATTCTCGCGAATTGATGTTGATAAACCGGTTCTGTTGCAATGATTTCAATATGTTAATAAAAGTTAACGAAATTTTATTAAAAGCTTTAAGAGTAATTGTAACTCGTTGAAATAAAATAGATTTTTGTGTAAAGGTTTATGATATTTACTAAATACTTACTTTGTAAGGACGATGGTCTTTGGAATAATATAAAAACGGGCATTTTAGAACACCGGTAATCGCAAAGCCGCTTAAAAATAATGATTTGCGGTATGTCAGGCGTTAAAATATATGTAAAATCCGCTGTCTCAGAAACTATATATTCTGCAATGCTCTATTTTATTATTTTTTACGGTGATACCTTCGCTCTGAAGCAGTAAAATTTTGAGTTTCAGACCAAGGTGACTTGTAAATCCCCCTATTTTAAGGTCTTTCATAACTACGCGATGGCAGGGCACTATTAATTGGAGTCTGTTGCGCGATAAGGCTCTTCCAACATACCTGTTTGCGTTATTTCCAAGTGCATGTTTTGCAAGAGCCCCGTATGTTGTGATGTGTCCGGACGGGACATTCATAAGATGTCTGAATATCTTCATTTCCCGTTCACTGAAGCCCTCAAAGTCAGTTTCTGCCCTGAAAATATCTGTATCGCCCGAAAAGTATCCCGAGAGATGATTTATCAGGGTTTTGAAGTGTTTCTTTCTGATTTCTGTTTCTTCTCCTAACGATTCAGCAATGGTAAAATCTCTCGTATTATTGCAGATTCTCAGGATATTCAGGGAGTATATGCCTTTATCTGTAATACAGGAAGATATGAAAAATCTGTTCAGATAAAACCTTATTTCAAACATAATTCAATATAATCCAGAATTTCGTTTATATTATCCGGTTCTGTAAAGACCCTGCCTTCGGTCTTTCTGAACCATGTTATTTGCCTCTTTGCATACTGTCTGGTCCTGAGTGCGGTAGTATCAATTGCTTCGCTTAGTGAAATTTCGGAATTTAGAAATCTGTAGGTCTCGTAATAACCTATGGCATTGAATGCAGGACTGTCCCGGTAATTATTACTGAGCAGGTATTTGGTCTCGTCAATGATTCCTTTATTGAAAATGTCTCTTGTCCTTCTGTTGATTCTTTCATAAAGCAGTTTTCTGGGAGGCATAATACATATTGGGACAGAATCGTATCTGTTTCTGATAAATCCGTGGTTCTGATGAAACATACTGAATTTTTCATTTGTAAAGAGGATGACTTCGAGTGCCCTTTCTATTCTCTGTCTGTCAAAGGGAGATATTTTAGCGGCATAATCGCTGTCCTTTTCCGCCAGATACCGGTGACACTTTTCGGTACCCTCTTTTTCTATCATCTCCCTGACTTTTATTCTAACATCTTCAGGTATTTCAGGTATTTGAGCCATTCCCTTTATCAGCGCTTTGAGATAGAGACCCGTGCCACCGACAATTACGGGTATTCTGCTGCGTCTCAGAATCTCTGTTATCTTTTCGTCCGCAATCCTGACGAAGAGCCCAGCATTGATTTTATCGTAAGGGTCGAGAATATTGTACAGATGATGGGGAACTTCACCCTTTTCTTCAGCTGTAGGGGAGGCCGTGCCAATCTCCATATATCTGAAAAACTGTCTTGAATCTGCATTGATAATTTCACCGCTAAACCGTTTTGCTACTTCAATTGCTATTTTGCTCTTATAGCTTGCCGTGGGACCGGATATGGTAATTATTCTGGACATTATCTTCTTTCGAATCTCTTTTCAATCTCTTCCATTTTAATTTCGAAGAATACAGGTCTGCCGTGCGGGCACGACACTGAAAAATCCGTCCTGTCCATATCTATGAGCAATCTTTTTATTTCAATCTCACTCAGGCTTTTATGCCCTCTGACTGATGCATGACAGGCGGTTCTGGCTGCAATTTCCATAAGTAGTTCATCGGTGCCGGACTTCCCTGCCTCCTCATCGATCGAACTGATTATGTTGATAAATGTTTCTTCGGAAAAGGAGGTGCTTATCGAGGCGGGTATGCCTTTGATTACCACTGTGTTTTCAGAAAATATCTCGATTTCGAATCCCGTTCTTGCAAGTTCGGGGAGAAAGAGTCTGAGTCTTTCGACAAGAGATGTGTTCATCTCAATGGTCAGAGGTATCAGCATTCTCTGTACGGATTGTTTTACTGCTTTTATATTCTTTATAAGGTTGTTGTAGAGAATCCTCTCCTGTGCTGCGTGCTGGTCAATGATAACAATGGAACTGCCCGAACTTAATACAATGAATCTGTCCATTATCTGTGTAAGGATTTTCAGTGATGAGAAGAAGCCCTCTGTCCTGAATATCTCTTCAGGCTTAAAGAAGAAATTATTACTGCTTGTCTGCCGGTGTCTGAATCCGGGATTATAAGTTTTCTCTGTATTCTCCTTAATGTTTTCTATGGTCTTTGGCAAAGCCGCGTTGTAATCCGCAGGTGAATCAGAGGTGATATTGAATGACTGTGTCCTGATAATGTCCGAAATTGCCGAATAGACCTCGTAGTAAATCCTGTTTGTATCCCTGAAACGAATCTCTGTCTTCTGGGGGTGAATGTTGATATCGGTCTGACTCGGGTCTATCCCGATGAGCAGAACGGCGGCGGGATATTTCTGGGGTGGCAGAATATTCGAGTAGGCATCGGTTATGGCCTTCTTGAGAAGTCTGTCGTTTATGTATCTGCCGTTTACAAAAGTGTAGATATATCTGTTGTCATTTCTTGTGTAGGTTCTGTCGCTTCCTATGAATCTGAGCGAAATATAGTCAGATTTGCGGCTGAATTCCCTCATACTTTCCTTGGGACATTCCCTGAATGCAGATAATATTCTCGACAGGTAGTCATTCTGCACAAAATATTCATCCAGAAGTCTTTTGGGAGAGAGCAATCTGAAGTGAACTGACGGATTGGAAATAACATAACGTAAAAAGACATCTGTTACCGATATCATTTCGGTCTGGTCCGTTCTTAGAAACTTCTTTCTTACAGGGATATTGTAAAAGAGGTCGCGCACAATTACTGTAGTTCCGCGCGGTGCCGCCGTTTCATCGATGGAGATGACTCTTGAGTTTTCGACTTCCATCTTATAGGCATTCTTCCCGCAGGAACTGATTATTGTCATCTTTGAGACAGCGGCTATCGAGGCTAAAGCCTCGCCCCTGAATCCCATAGTCAGGGTAGAGCCGAGGTCATCGATTCTTCTGATTTTTGAGGTTGCAAATCTTTCGATTGCAAGAGGGAGGTCTTCCTTCTCTATCCCGCATCCGTTGTCTGTTATGCGAATCAGCTCTTTACCTCCCCTGATTATTTCCAGTTCAATGAAATCAGAGCCGGCATCAAGGGAATTTTCCAGAAGCTCCTTAACAACATTTGAGGGTCTGAGAATTACCTCACCTGCTGATATCTTCGATATTGTTTCTTCATCGAGTCTCAGGATTCTGTTATGCATTCTTTTTTGCCTTTCCTTGACAAAAGCGCATTTATACTATACACACAATTATATTAAGCAACTTTTACTGAGAAATCAATCAGTTATGAGACGAATAAAAAATCAGAAAAAGAGAGTTGCCGTAACAGGAGCTTTCGGATTTATAGGTTCGCATCTGATACCGCTTCTTGACTGCGATGACAGATATTCGAAAATCGTGGCAATCGATATCAAATCACCTCCTTTTGCTGCAAAGAAACTCTCGTATTACAATGTGGACCTGACCTCTCCTTCCGCCGAGACCGAACTGATGAAAATACTGAAAAAGGAGAAGGTGGATACCCTTGTACACCTTGCATTCCTCTCCAATCCGGTTGCAAATACTGAATGGGTTCACGAACTTGAATCGGTGGGGACATTCAAGGTTATCAATGCCTGTTCGGCATCGAAAGTAAAAAGATTCGTAATGTGGTCCAGTACGATGGTTTACGGTGCCTATCCGGATAATCCCAATTATCTGACCGAGTCTCATAAAAAAAGAGGTTGTCCGGGTTTTTCCTTTGTACAGGACAAGCTTGAGGCAGAGAAGGCGGTGATGGATTTTGCCTCCAAAAACGATGATTTTGAATATACAATTCTGAGAACCTGTACTATTGTCGGGCCTACGGTCGATAATATCTTTACATCCCTTCTGCTCAGAAACTATGTCCCTGTTGTTATGGGATATGACCCTCTTATGCAGTTTATTCACGAGGTAGATGTGATTGATGTCTTTAAGTTCGTTCTGGACAGGGAGATTAAGGGCGAATTCAACGTAGCCTCAGACGGGGTAATACCTGTTTCGGAGATTATGAGGCTCGGGGGTATAATCCCGGTTCCGGTTCCGTATTTTGCCTTGAAAAATGTGATTTCATTTTTGTGGAACGGACAGCTTATCAGATATCCGGCAGGTTTTCTCAATTATATGAAATATGTGTTTAATGTGGATAATGAAAAGCTCAGAAAGGATATGGGATTTACTCCCAAATATTCTTCACTTGAGGCTATTAAAAACTATCTCGGGACTAGGAGGCTTCGCAAAATTGAACTTGCGAATTGATATATGAGTGAAGAACTGAAAACAAACGAAGAGAAATTTATCAATGAGATAATTGCTTCTATTGGCGGTATCGGGGAGGAATTGCGGGATACAAGCCACAGACTGATAAAGAAGTCTCCGGCAGATATCCTCGGAGGTCTGGCGAAGGCTGCGAGGGATATACTGACACTCGATTATTTTTCCAGAGACAAAAGAAGAAATGAGATTGATGTTGAACCTGTAAATATCGATGAGTTTGGTTTTAATGCCAGATATTTTGAGATGGTAAGGGGATTCTATGAATTTCTGTTCTACAAATATTTCAGGACTGCGATTAAGGGTATAAAGAATGTGCCGGACAGCGGCAGTGTGATTATCGTTTCAAATCATTCGGGTGCCCTTCCGCTCGATGGTATTATGCTCAGACTTGCATTGCTGAATGAACATCCTTCTTCGCGGGATATCAGATTTCTGATAGAGGATTATATTTATCACCTCCCGTTTGCAGGCACATTTATGAACAGAATAGGTGCGGTAAGGGCCTGCAGGGAGAATGCCGAACGTCTCCTCAGAAAGGGGAAGGGTATTGCCGTATTCCCTGAGGGTATACAGGGCATTTCGAAACTGTATAAAGACAGGTATAAGGTTCAGAGATTCGGTAGGGGAGGGGTAATAAGGCTTGCCATACGCAACAGAGTACCGATTATTCCGGCTGCGGTTATAGGTGCAGAGGAATCATATCCTATGTTGTTCAAGATAAAGAGATTTGCAATGATGTTCGGTCTGCCTTATATACCGGTAACCTATACATTTCCGTTCCTTGGTCCGCTGGGACTTCTCCCGCTTCCGTCTAAATGGATGATTCAGTTCGGGGAACCTGTAAGATTCGACAAACTTAAAAGAGAGGATGCTGAGGATACCGCTCTGGTCTCAGGTTATAACGAATCGCTCAGAGGGACCATTCAGAATATGATCAACGAACTGCTGGCGTCCAGATGATTTACTGGTTTTCTATCTTGTAAAGCCAGTCCGAAAAAGGTTCAAAAAACATTTTCTGTGCATATCTGCTTATATAAAGGTCGGCGTGTGCAAATCTGATTTTTTCATTGCCGACTATCAATTCGTCTTTTACGGGTGATGAGGCTATTGACAGAGGAAACCTTACGGTCTCGGGCGGGACAATCCCGTCTGCATTTGCGATGAGGCATAGAAGGGGTTTTTTGAATTTTCTGAATTCCTCTGTAATGTTCTTCCCCTCGTATGAAAGGTCCCTGTCCTTCATCCATTGTGATATTTCTGCATTGATGAATCTGTTGGGGTCTTCGACCGTCTGCGTAAACTCACTGACCTTGGACATATCTATATGTTCGGAATGAAGATATATTGAAAGGAGCGGGGTGCGGCTGATAAGAGGTAAAAATCTCTTCGCAAGTTCTCTGGAGTTTCTGAACCTGATATTCTTCATAATTGTTGACGAGATAAATGCAGCCCTTATGAACGGATGAATTCTTACCCATCTGAGAGGCCCGCCCAGATTTGTAAATGACCTGATATTGTTATCTCCGAAAAATGCGAAATATATAAAGCCTATGCTTGCTCCCAGAGAACAGGAGAGAAAATGGATATCCTTCCTGATTGAGGAGGTGTTCTCCTTTACAAAAGAGACGGTTGAGGCGAGGTCATATCTTGCTATATCCAGAAGACTGTAATTTTCTTCCCTTTTTTCATCGTAGCAACGGGATTTTCCCATCTGTCTGAAATTTATCATCCAGACCTCGAAACCCCTGTCTGAGACATACTGTGCAAGTGACTTGCCGTTGGGATGATAATTAAAAATAAAGGAATTCATTCCGTATCCGGGAATAAAGAGTGCAGGGGAGAGTGATTTGTCGAATTTTCTGGTATTGACCAGCTTTTCTGCCGAAAGTTCCCATCCGTCGTTGTTGTTTATTACATATTCATATAATTTATACATAAACTTCCGATACCTACTCCGTTTAAGCAGTGTTTGGAAATATATGCAGGCAGTTTATACCCGGCGATATCTTAACTATTAATGAAAATCGTATTTGTCAAACTTAAAATATCAGGTATATCCAATGAGTTATTCCGATGAATATTTTGCAAAAAAGGGTTTACCAAAATTTTGATTTTACGGAAATATATATTATATTAATATTCTATGGCAGAGGATATTGCTCAGAATTTAGTTAAAATCAGTGAAGTAAAGGATATCGTCGTATCTTTTGTCAAATTAAAGAGGGCGCAGAGAATCTATCTCCCGAATAATGAGATACTACAGAAACTTCATATCGAGCTCGTCCATAAATTCAAGAAATTCTTTATGGAAGACGAAAGCATTGGCCTTGTAATAACACCGACAGATATCTTTTATATGAAGAACATGGTCTACAGCAATCCCGACAGAACCGAGAGCCTTGCTTTCCAGCTGTATTCAAACGGTATCAGCAGTATCACATTCTATAAGGGGGTTGAGGATAAGGAACTTTTTGACCTCATCTCGATTCTCAATATAGATATGCTGGACGAGGATAATATCGAGGATGATATTGTAACACTTATGTGGAGCAGGGAATTCAGTTTTATTGAATACACCCTGAGAGATGACTACTTTGTGCAGAATCCTCAGGAAAGTGACATCTTTGAGTTTATTAAAAGAGAAGATACAGGCAATGAAAGTGACGCGAAAGAGACAGACCTTGAATTTGACCCGGAAGAGCTCGAACCTCCGCCGGTTATTCCTCACAACGAGATTGCCCTGACAGATGATGAGATTGAGAAGATAAGGTCCGAAATAGAATATGAGGACGAGAATGCCCTTCAGATAGGGATGCTGGATGTCCTTCTGGAACTTTTATTTCACGAAAGGAATCAGGAAGAGATTTCGAAGTACGTAACCATAATAGAAAAATTTATTATGAACTCATTTGCGGAGGGAAATCTGAGGACTTTCAATGCCCTGATTATGAGATATCAGGAGCATAAAAACGGTGTCTTCAGTTCGTCAGATGTTATAAAATCACTCTACGACAGGATTATATCGGAGCTTTCTACAGAACAGAAAATTGTTGAACTTGTAGATATGCTCAATTCAACATACCATCAGGGACTGAATGATGTCCTGCTGTATCTCTCTAATCTCAGTAAGGATATCGTACCGCTTCTTCTGAACAAGCTGATAGAACTGAAACATATAGCTTACAGAAGGGTATTCTGTGAGGCAATAGCGCAGAACGGACATGAATATGTGGATATGATAGGCTCGAAGCTGCAGAATGCCCCTGAGGTGATTATAAAGGATATAATTTATATTCTTGGCAAACTCAAAAACCCGAAATCACTCGAATATCTTGCAAAAGCAATGAAATTTCCTTCCAAGGAACTCAGGCTGGAGGCCGTTGCCTCGATCGGCAGATACAGGGATGAGGATTCGGAAAAATATCTTGTGGAGGCTCTGCTGGATACTGACCTTGATGTCAGGACATCTGCCCTGAGAAATATTGTTGCCCACGGCTCCTTTAAGACGGTCAATTCACTGGTAAGTTTTATAGGGACAGATGATTTCAACAGGAAGTCACTTCAGGAAAAGAGGAGATTCTTTCTGGCACTTGCAAAACTTGCCGGACCGGCTCTTGTAAATTATCTTGAGGACCTGCTGATTAATCAGAGAATGCAGTCGGTTCAGACTGATAATGAAATAAAGATGTGTGCGATCGCTGCCCTTGAAATGATAGGAGACCATACGGCGCTCGAGGCGCTCAGAAGGGCAAGGGGTAAACTGAAATCTGTCCTTCTGGAACAGATTGAAAACGCAATAAAGAATATAGAGAAATGAACAGAGAGAGTATAAATAAGGTCAAGAACAGGCTTAATTTTGATAAGCAGGCGGTAATTCATATCTACAGAATATGTAAACTCCTTATGACCCATGAGCCTGATAATGAGATATTTTCAAAGACTGTGCACAATCTTCTCTATTCGGTGTCGAAGATTCTCGAACAGGAAGGGGTCTTTTCTATCCTCTTCCTGAAGAACGATATCTATCTCAACAAGGCAAGAATAGTTCAGAATATAACGAGTTTTGCTGCGAGTGATTTTCTGTCGAAACTCTTCTCGAAGAAGGGGATAGGTGGTTTCGAATTCTATGTTCTTCCGGATTCAAGGGAATTTCTGCTCTTTTTCCATAATCTTATCAAGTATTCTGCGGCAGAAGGTACTGATGCTCTGAATGTCTTCGAGGACCTTCTTGAACTCAACGGTATAAAGAATATCCGCGTCCTTCCGGTTCAGACACTCGAACAGATAACTCCAGATGAAGTTCAGGTCCTAAGGGATTATAAGAAGAGGACACTTATTATTTATCAGAGTACAATCCGTTTTCTGAAGGACGCACTCAGTTCGAAGGATTATCTGTCCGGTATGGATATGAGGAATGCAAAGAGACTGGTAAACCAGATGGTTGATTTATCCGGGCATAATATCGAGAATTTCTCCTTTCTGGGTCTGTCGGCCATAAAGAATTTCGATGAATATACATATAATCACAGTGTGAATGTCTGTGTTCTGGCTATAGCTTTCGGAAATGCCTTAGGTCTCAACAAGAGAAGGCTTGCAGAACTCGGACTTGCTGCATTGTTTCACGACATAGGTAAGCTGACGATACCCAAAAAGATTCTCAATAAACCGGGGCAGCTTACGAATGAAGAATGGGATATAATGAGGCAGCACCCGCTTTTTGCAATAAGGCTGCTTTTCAATATGCACGGTTACAGCGAATCAGGTCTCAAGAAAATAATTGTAGCCCTTCAGCACCATATGAATTATGATTTTTCGGGATATCCGAGACTGATTCTCGAAAAGAAACTTCATCTCTTCAGCAGAATTGTTGCCATAGTAGATACATTCGATGCAATGACAACCGAGAGGGTTTATCAGAAGGCGTTGCGGCCCGACGATGCCCTGCGACGGATTATCTCGTTTGCGTCAAAGAGATATGACCCGGTTCTGGTTAAGGCATTTGTCTCTTCAATAGGTCTTTATCCTCCGGGAACTCTTGTTGAACTTAGCAACGGTTCACTTGCGGTAGTACTCAAGTCGAATCCTCAGTATGAAAATATCGAAAGACCCGTTGTCAAACTTGTAAATTCATCATCTGCCCAGTCAAAAGAAGGCATCATAAATCTTGCAGAGATGCATTCGGTTCAGATAAGAAAGAGTATCGACCCGGAGGAGGTGGGGATAAATCCCCCGTTTTATCTCTTCAATGAATAGCAGGGTTTTTTATATACTTGTACTGGTTGGTTCTTCTGCTTTTCTGTCCTTATGTGAAAAGCCCAGAACGATACAGGCATTCCCCGATAAGTTTGCAGGTGTCGGAATAGAAATCGAGAAAGAAGGGCAGTATGCCAGAATAGTCCGTGTCCTCCCGTCTTCGCCGGCCGATGAGGCAGGAATCAGGCCCGATGATATGCTTATTGCAGTAGATAATGTGAATATTGCAGAACTATCACTGGCCGAGACTGTTGACAAAATAAGGGGATTACCCAAATCAACTGTTATATTGACAATTGAATCGGGTAAGGATAAAAGTATTAATGTCTTTTCTGTTAAACGAAAGAGGAGTGTTCTTACAGAAAAGGGTTATGTCTTTGAGGAATAGGAATATCTATGAAAATTATCAATACAATTATTGAAAATGACCCTGTAGGTTTGAATCTTGTTTCGTCTTCAGCGGTATATTCTGCCCTTGAGAAGGATGACAGGGCGGTCTTTCTGGAGAAGGGGTATATTGCACTCTTCGAGACAGGTGAATTTCTTATAAGAGAGGATGAGATAGGTGACAAATTCTTTATCGTGAAGTCCGGTGAGGTAGAGGTCTTTACCGAGAAATCGGGGCAGAAGATTACCTTATCGGTACTCTCAATGGGGGCATGCATCGGGGAGGGAGCGCTGATTACGAAATGCCGCAGGACTGCTTCTGTCCAGTGCCTGACGGAGGTTACAGCACTGGTATTTAATTTCTCTGATATCGATAAAATTATAGAAAAGAACCCGAAACTGAAAAAACTCCTTGCCTCGCTGATCGAAAAGCGGGCCGAATCAGCTGCCGAGAAGATACTCTCCTGTATCGACTGAATGGATTTGCTGCCCGGCAGACTATATTTTCTTCTTTGCCTCTTTCAGGATAATCTCGATGATATTCTCGACTGTAACCTTTCTGGAGACAGCCTTGAAATTCAGAATTATTCTGTGGTTGAGAACAGCCTGTACTATTTCTTCAATATCTTCTATTTCGAGGGCTGATTTTCCCTTGAGTAGCGAACCGGTTCTTGCAGTTATTATCAGATGCTGTATAGCCCTTGGGCCCACTCCCCATCTAACGAATTCATTTACCTCATCTATCGGGTTTTTATCGGATGGCCTTGTAAGTCTTCCTATCTCTACAGCATATTTAATCAGGTGCTCAGAAACAGGAAATCTGGCAAGTATTTCCCTGAATTCAAACAATTCACTTCTTCCGATTACAGGAGATATCTGTATGTTACCCGGTGATGTAACTGATTTTGCTATTTCGATTTCCTCGTTGTAGTCAGGGTATTCGACCTTAATCAGCATCAGAAATCTGTCGAGTTGTGCCTCGGGAAGGGGGTATGTCCCTTCCTGTTCTATCGGATTCTGAGTGGCAAAGACAATAAAAGGTCTCTGGAGTTCATAGGTCTTGCCACCTATGGTAACGGCATATTCCTGCATGGATTGCAGAAGGGCCGATTGTGTCTTGGGCGGTGAGCGGTTAATCTCGTCGGCAAGCAGGATGTTAGTAAAGACAGGGCCTTTGACGAATACCGGTTCTTTTCTGAACGTGCTTTTCTCTTCCTGAAGTACCTCTGTCCCGATGATGTCCGACGGCATAAGGTCCGGAGTAAACTGAATCCTCGAATAATTCAGCGAAAGCGCCCTTGCGGCAGTGGAAATAAGCAATGTCTTTGCAAGTCCCGGTACGCCCATTATTATACTGTGCCCGTCTGAGAAGAGAGAGATAAGCAACAGGTCGATCATCCTCTCCTGACCGATAATGACCTTCTGAATCTCTTTCTTTACTTTTATAAATGAGTTCTGAAAATACCTTATCTTATCTGTATCGGATAGCGGTTCATTCATATATTATCCTTTTAGTCTTATCAGCTTCTTTTTGCCTTCCTGATAAAATTCAATTTTGTCTTCTCTGGCCAGCCACCCCAGAGCCATAACTGCGATGGTCTGTTCTGCCTTTATCAGACCAACGACCTCTTTTAAAGATAACGGTCCTTTCTCCCTGAGAACATTGTAGATATCACCTGCAGCAAAACCGATTTCTGTCTTAATCATAGAATCTCCCTCCTATGCTGGTGTATTTATAACATTATTTTTCCTAATGTAAAGGAATTAAAAAAGGCACCTTATGGTGCCTTTTTAGGGTGGAAATATCAGAACTATTCGATAATCGGTTTGACTAAATCTACCAGTTCGGTAAATGATTTTACGAGTTCCGGAATTTCCTTCCCGGCCCCTTCGAGGTTATTAATGGAGTCTTTTAATGCTTTTGGAATGGTCATCGCCTTTTTGGGGTCAGATTTCAGTTCGTTCGGAGCGATGTTGACGAGGTTGGTTCCTTCTGAAATGAGTTCCTTGGTTTTTCCCTCAAGTCCCATAAGAAGGTCCTTGACAGTAAGCATATTATTAACGCAGTTTTTCAGCGGTTCGATCTTCTCTTTTGCAATATTACCCTTTTTGCTCTTGAGTTCTTCTGCCACTTTTTTGATATCTGAAAAATCAGTAATGTTTATTTCTTTACCAAGATTCATAAGGAGATTTTTCTGGTGTTCCATCAGTCCCTTTGCTACTACAATTGTCCCTTTGACGGCGGCTGACTTTCTGAAAAAGTCATCAAACTTGTTCATCTCGGTAGTTGCGTAAGTTATCCCTGCCTTTGCAACAAAGTTCATTTCGGGTTTGCTGTCGAATTCAGACAGTTTGTCAGACACATCCGCCATTTTAAGCGGAGTCTGCTTAAGTTGTCCGGCACAGCCGGCGATAAGAATTAATACAAACACAAAAATACATCTCTTCATCAGAGCCTCCTTTTAAAAAGTTGAGATATTTCTACTATACATATGTGATATGTCAAGGTGTTATTATTAAAGGTAAAAGTTTTGAGGACACGATAAAAATGTTCGGTAGTTAAAAATTATGAATTTTTTTACTTGATATCATAGAATATTAATGTATAAGGTATGCTCATTATTTTTGAACTATTTTCGAAAGGAGAATAGAAATGACAAGAAAGATTATTGTTTTGAGTTTGTTGGTCTTTTTACTTACATTTGTTGCCTGTGCACCAAAAGGCGGGAGTAATGTAAAGAAAGTAGTCGATAAACCGGCTGTCCTTGAATTTTATATTATGTCCCAATGTCCGTACGGGGTTCAGGTTGTAAACGCAATTGCTCCGGTAGTGGAGAAACTCGGTCCGAATATGACATTAAAGATAAATTACATCGGGAACAAGACTCCTGACGGGAATTTCTCATCGATGCACGGTGAAAATGAGGTAAAAGGAGATATTGTACAGCTCTGTGCAATGAAACACTTCCCTAACAAATATATGAACTTCCTCGTATGCCAGAATAAGAACTACAGAGAGGTTGCAACGAACTGGGAGGCCTGTGCTAAGGAAAACGGTATGAATCCGGCGAAACTCAAGGGCTGTCTGGAAGGACATGAAGGAAAGAAGCTCCTCTCGGATTCATTTGAAGAGGCAAACAAAAAGGGAGCCAGAGGTTCACCTACAATATTCCTCAATGGTCAGGCCTATAACGGCGGCAGGAAGACATCAAACTTTCTGAAGGCAATATGTGACACCTATCAGGGGAAGAAACCGGATGCCTGTATGAATATCCCTGTTGCTCCGAAAGTAGATGCAATCTTCTTCAGTGACAAGAGATGTCCGGATTGCAATATCGACAGACTTGAAGGCAGAATCAAGAGCGATATCGAAGGGCTCTCTGTCCAGAAGGTCGATTATATGACAGATGAAGGCAAGGCTCTTTATAAGGAACTTACAGGTATCAGTCCCGAGATGAAATATCTGCCGGTAATACTCTTTACCAAATCGATTGATGCCGACAAGGACGGCAAGAGTGCGCTTGAGAGATGGCTGAGGCCAGTAGGCGACAAGTATTATTCTCTGGCAATTGGTGGCTCTTTTGACCCGACTGCCGAGATATGTGATAACAAGATCGATGATGATGGCAACGGAAAGGTTGACTGTGATGATGACGGTTGCAAGAGCAAGCTCGTTTGCCGTCCCGAAACTCCAAAGACTCTTGATGTATATGTAATGTCCCAGTGCCCGTACGGCGCAAAGGCCCTTATTGCAATGAAGGAAGTTCTGGACAATTTCAAAAATGACATCAAATTCAATGTTCATTTTATAGGAGATGTCAATAACGGGAATCTCTCCTCTATGCACGGGCAGTCGGAGGTGGATGAGGATATCAGAGAGATATGTGCAATCAAGCACTATTCCAAGAATTACAAATTTATGGACTATCTCGTATGCAGAAGCAAGGATTACAGAAATAACGACTGGAAGGCCTGCACAGGTTCGAATGGTATTGACGAGAAGGTTATTCAGAAATGCTTTGACGGTGAAGGAAAGGAACTTCTCAAGAAGAGCTTCGAGGAGTCAAAGAATGCAGGTATGAGCGGCAGTCCCACCTTCCTGGCCAACAACAAGTACCAGTTCGGCGGAATTGATGCAGAGACAATCAAGACCAATTACTGCAAATACAATCAGGGACAGGCCGGCTGTGAGAACAAGCTTTCACAGGACCAGAAGGTTCAGGGTTCCTGCGGCGGCAAGTAATTTTATTTCTGATATAGATTTTACAGGAGAGCGGCATATTATGCCGCTCTTTTTTTATCTGCCCGGTAGTATTTCAATCCGGCCGGAATATTATTTACAGCGTGTTTGTATTGTGTTTTAATATCCTATGGCAGGAATGAGATGAAGAGATTTGTAAAGGATTCGGTAAGATTCAGGATACTGATCGCTACGCTTATACCTGTTACCTTCGTCTTTCTGACTATTATACCTGTTTCCTACTATTATCTGAGGGCGGGATTTGACAGGGAGATAGAAAATCGTCTTATATCGGTTGCCAGCCTTATCTCGACTATTCCGAATATTGAATATGCATCTGATTTCAAGAGCGGAGACGAGGAACTGATGTCATTCGATTATCTCGTAACCAAACTTAAAGCCGCAAGGGATATTGCATCGCTAAAAACGGTCTTTATTTTTGATTCGGAAGGCAGGATGCTCGTCTCTTCGGAAGGGGAGAAGATTGGCAAAAAGATTGTGCGCCTTGAAATAGACAGAAGAGAGATTGAGACGGTATTTAAAAACAATAAGGTCTCATCCGTACTCTTCAGAGGAGATGACGGATATTACTATAAAAATGCCTATGTGCCGGTAATTTATGAAGGTGATAGGGTAACGGCAGCGCTCGGTGTCAGTGCCTCTGTCACATATTTCGAAACACTGAACAATATCAGAAACGGGATTCTGCTCATTGTGTTTATATCACTGATGCTTATTGTTTTTATCATTTCGGTTGTTTCCAAGGGAATTTCAAGACCGGTAGCCGACCTGATAGGACAGGCCAAACTTATAGCGAAGGGTGATTTTGAGAGCAGACTGAAGACACGCACCTATGGTGAACTTGCCATACTTGTGGATACGTTCGAGCAGATGCGCGAGAGAATTATGAACAGAAATAACGAGATGCAGATGATGTTGTCGGGTATTGCCCACGAAATCAGAAATCCCCTCGGAGGTATGCAACTGATGATAGACCTGCTATCGGAGAAATTCAGCGGTGACGAAGAGACATCGAAACTTATCTCCCAGATGAACAACGAACTGAGATATCTCGGCAATGTTGTAAATTCGTTTCTGAATTATTCAAGGAACGTTAATATAGTCCGGACGAAGGTCAGTCTCGTATCGGTAATCAAAGAGGCTATAGATGTGCTTTCCTCAGAGATTTCGGCTAAAAATATTCTGCTTGACAGGGAACTTGCAGAAGTTGAGGTTATGTCGGATGCAGATATACTCAAGCAGATTCTCCTGAATATCCTGCTCAATTCGGTTCAGGCAGTAGATAAGGGAGGCAGAATCGGGATTAAGAATTTTAAAGAAGGCGATAGTGCAGTTATAGTCATAAAAGATAACGGGAAAGGGATAAAACCCGAAGATATGCAGATGATATTCAGACCGTTCTTTACGACTAAGGAGAAGGGCACAGGTCTGGGTCTTGCACTGGTAAAAAAATATATCAATCAGTTAGGGGGAGATATAAGACTTGAGAGCGAATATACTAAAGGGTGTGAGGTAAGGATCTATCTGCCGCTCTTCTGAGGTGACTCCGGCTTTGTAAAATCTACGAGGTCAAAGTATCCCTGCGGTTCCCAGTCCTTTTTGTTCTTCAGAATATATGTGGAGAAGCTTATCATTCCGATATCGGGGGCATATATCCATTCTGCTATCATATCCTTTGTGGCGTCAATACGGTTTGTGGACCTGACCTTGATGCAGTTTTTTATCATCTCGTCCTTATACTTTGCCTTGATATCTGTCTGAACTATTTCATAGTGTTCTGTACTCTGTGAGGAAATCACGGACATCCATTTGTTCCCCTTTTTTACCGGATTCTTGATGAGGTATCTTTTATTGTCTCTGAGACCTTCTTCGTCATGCATCAGCATTGCGCCGGTGTTGTCAACGAAATATGAGCCTTCCGTTTTTTCAATGGTAATTTTCTTCTCGACAATCTGTCCCAAAAACTTACCTTTGTATGTCCAGCTGTAACCGATTCCGAGAGGATAATATTTTTCGGTTAATAGTTCCTTTTTATCCTTCGAGTGAGATATTTCACTTTGCAGTAACAATATTATCAGAATCAGAATTCCTTTTCTTGAGTTCACTCAAAACCTCCTTTGCGTGTTCACGGACATTCCTGTTTGTACTTCCCGTAGAAAGGGTGAATATGATTGAACGGGATATGTCATTATCTATCTTTGCCAGTATGCTGATTGTGTGAATCTGTATATGAGGTTCCCTTTCAAGACTGTATTTCGCAAGGGTAACTGGTATTTCATTCTTTGCCCTGTCGCTCAGTCTGAATCTGGAAAAATCAGAGGATGACAGAATTCCGATGACCTTATCTCCGTAATCCCTGTGCTGTTTCAGGAAACATTCCGAATAGAGAAAATTGAATACTTTATCATAATTCTGAACCAGATTCGTGTTGAGTCTGTTCCCGATCTCATCGATTATGGTCTCGCGCTGCCATTTTGCCGTCTTTTTATCTTCATAGAACTTTATCAGTTCGTCTTCACTGTGTTTACGTATGTTGCACTGGTAATCGAGCTTAAGTATTGCATCGTATAGCAGGACCTTAATCTGAGAGTAGGGGTCCTGAAGATTGATATCCTGAGTACCTATGCTGTCTGACTGAAATATCTGCAGACCCTTGTTCTTGTCCGATGCGGTAAGAGTAAGGGTGATACTGAATCTGTTTCTGACCTTGCTTTTGTCTCTCGATACATTTATTTCACTAAGGGTAATCTTCAGTGTGGAATCGGATTTTTCGGGAGAAGTCACGCCGATGTGTCTGGTCTCCCTTAAAAGTTTCTCGGCAATTTCTGAAATGTTGAGGTTCTTGTTCGACTGGGTCTCATCCACAACAAATATCTTCCCTACATTGTATTCCTTTGAACAGGCAGAAAACAGCAATATAGCAAAAATCAGAAAATTGATTCTTCTCATCTTCAGAACTCTGCTCTAATCCTTTCATTCATAATGTTGTACAGTTCGAATGAGACTTCCCTGATATCATATTTTACGGATGTTTCAAGATAAACCGAGGTCATAGAGCAATTTCTGATAGAGCAGGGAATTATATAACTGAATCCTTTCGGCACGGCGTTGAGATTGAGTGCAAATCCGTGGTATGTAATAAAATTGTCGAGTCTGAGTCCCAGAGAGAGTATCTTTTTGCCGGCGACATATAGTCCCGGACGCTCATTGTCATAGTGTGCCGTTACACCTTTTTTTTTAAGCCAGAGAGCAAATGAGTCTGTTATTCTTTTGATGAGGTCGCTGACGGAAAATCCGCATTTTTTCAGGTCAAATATTGTATATACTACGAGCTGTCCCGGTCCGTGTGCCGTTAGTGAACCACCCCTGTCCGTTTCAATCAGCTGAATCTTTTCTCTCTTCAGAATTTCCGGGCCGGCAAGAATATCTTCTTTTTTTGTTCTTATGCCGCAGGTAATCACATCGTTGTGTTCAAGAAAGATGATATAATTGGATGAGCCGCCGTTTTTTATTTCTTCTATCTTTTTCTTCTGAAACAGAAAGGCCTCGCTGTAATCCGTTTCTGACAGATAGATATATTCTGTCCTTATCACCTTTCAGAGCCCCATATAGAGACGTTTTGCAAATGCGCTCGGAAGACCTGCCGAGATTATTCTGTTTGCCGATTTTTCTACATCATATTCTATCCGTTTTATCTCAAAAGTGCGCATCTCGGTGTCATAGATACCGTATCCGGCCCTTGAATCATAGTCCCGGGGCTGGCCGACTGAACCTGATGAAATTATGTATTTGTAATTTCTACGCAGTCCGAATTTCTGTGCAAGGACGTCATTGACCTCGTTCTCGATATAGGCAAATGTCTTGAAGAGGTGTGAATGTCCGATGAGTGTCAGCGGTTTCAGATTCTCGAAGTGCGGTATAATGGTCCTTGCCTGTTCAATGGAAAATATGTATTCGAAACTCTGGGCATCAACCGGTGAACCGTGGCAGAGGAGTATCCCTTCGTATTCGAGATGATAGGGGAGGGCAGAGAGATATTCCCTGCAGGCATCACTGAGCTGTGTCTTTGTCCAGTCCAGAACCATATGTGCTGCATCGTAATAATATGAGTAATCCATCTTTCCTGTAATAGCCGCGTCGTGGTTACCTATCACACATACATCGCAGACAGACATAATAATCTCACAGCATTCCCGGGGACTTGCACCATATCCGACCACATCTCCGAGACATACAATGCGGTCAACCTTGTCTGTTTCGAGACTCTTCAGAACCGCCTCGAGTGCCTCGAGATTTGCGTGAATATCTGAGATAATACCTATTTTCATAAAACCTCACCCGACAGGTAGCAGATTTTATGGGATATTTGGGTATTGTCAAATAAATAGTAACGTTATTGCCCGAGCTTTTTGAGTATCTCCTCGATTTCCTTTATGCGGTCGAATTCGCGGTAGTAACGGTATATTTCCAGAAGTCTTACGAGTACTTCTTTTGCCTTTGCATTGTCCCTAATTGCATTCAGGTATATCTGTGCAAGATTGCTCAGTGCATTTACGTTGTTTGCGTCTGATTTCAGTACATCGTTGTAGAGTCTTATTGCCTCCTCATAACTCCCCCTTATAAGATAAATATTGGCGAGATTGTTTATTGCTTTAATGTTGGATGGTTCAAGTTCCTTTACGATTTTGAAAAAACGTTCTGCTTCCTTAAGGTCGTTTTCGGATTTTGTTGCCTGAAACAACATTCCGAAGCATATGCCGGCATTGAGTAATGCGTCAGTATATGCAGGCCTCAGCAGAGCAGATTCGGTGTAGTGTTTTATAGCCCTGACCAGTCCCGTTGTATATCTGTTCATATACTCCTGCGAAATACCCTGATCTCCTTCCTGGTAGCTTTTGAATGATTTTATAATATCTGTCTCCGCCTGCTTTCTCAGGGAATCGGCATAAGCATAATGTGTTGCCCACGAATCAGGAGTCTTTCTGATTATATCTTCCCACAGTCTTATTGAGTCACCCCAGATGTAATTCCGGTAGAGAGTGAGTACAGATAGAATAAGAATCACTGCTACGACAGTCGCTTTGATGTGTGTGCTGTATTCTGAAAATCTCTTTTCGAGAATCATAATAATACCTGTTATAACGAGGAAAAATCCGTACATAGGAAGATAGAGATGTTTCTCCGTCATTGCCTCCTGAAACGGTATAAAACTTGACGAGGGGAGCAGGGTTATAAAGAACCATAATATGCCAAAAGATATAACGGGCAGTCCCCTGATATTCTTTACGGCGAATCTGATGAGAATGAAGATTGTAAAGATGGATAATAGTGTATGTACATTAAGTATCGTTCTTACGGTCGGATAGTTATGAATCAGATTCTGTCCGAATGGAAAAAGGAGCAGTCTTATATATTTTATTATGACTTCCGACTGTGTAAGCAGGTTTTCATAAACTGACCTCGGAAGAACTCCGCCTACCTTCTCATAACTCAAAAAGAAATATATTCTGACGAGAATCCCCGAAACTATTATTATTACAAACGGGAGATGTGTGCTGAATATCCTTCTGAATGTGTCTTTCGGGTTCAGTTTCAGCATCAGGATATCACTAACGACGATTATAAGAGGGAGTGTAAGAATTATCTCCTTCGAACCTGCTCCCAGAAAGAAGAATATTATCATCAGGAAGTAGAGCAGATTTCTCCTTGAGGCCTTTTCGGCCGAATATGTCTGCAGATATGTATAGAAAGCTAAAAGAAAGAAGAATGTTGCCAGAACCGAAGACCTGCTGGATATGTAAGTCACTGCCTCGGTCCCTATCGGGTGAACGGCAAAGAGAATTGACGAGAGAAATGCCCCTATAGAACTCTCTTTTTCGTCAGATAAACTCAGGATGATTATCCGGCTTATCAGGAAAACTAGGAGTATGTTGATGAGATGAAGAATCAGGTTTAGTATGTGATATGACAGCGGATTTAGTCCCGAGATATGATAGTTGATTGCGAATGTGAAGAAGAGTACGGGTCTGAACAGGGAATGTGTAAAGATTGATTTAAGGTCGCTTAGGACCCTGATATCTTTATTCTGCATTATTGTATCATAGTCGTCGTACTGAAAGGGGGCGTTGATGCTGTTAATATAAACGACTAATCCGGCGAGCAGGGGAATGAGCATCATCAGGATTCTGGTATTTTTATTTGAAAATAACATAGTTATGGTATAGATAATTGTTGTGCAAAAAGCAATGAAAAATATTAATCTGCTTCACATAACATTTGCATTTTATCCATATATGAATCTGGGTGGCGTGCCGCGTGCTGTCTATGACCTTGTGAGGATTCAGAGAGAAAGACACAATGTTTCTGTTATTACAAACCAGATTGACAAAGATAGCCCGGAGAGTTTGCCGGGTGTCAATGTGGTATATCTGAAAAATCTGAGCAGCAGTATGATTTACAGATATCAGTTTTATTCACCCGTCCCGAGAGGTGAACTCTTCCCGGCAATAAGAAGGGCGGATGTGTTGCATTTTCATGGCCACCGCAATCTTCTCAATGATATGATTTTTTATATTTCGAGGCTTTTCAGAAAACCTTATATCATAACTACTCACGGGACGCTTCATAATTACGAGAGCAAAAAGATAATCAAGGGGATTTACGACGTTATAACGGGGGACAGATTTGTTAATGAGGCCGGATTTGTGGTAGTTCACTCGGAATCTGAGAGAAACGAACTTTTGTCAGCAGGGATTGATGAGGAAAAATTTCGTGTTGTTCCGAACGGAATCAGTTTTGATGACCTGAAGACGGAGCCGGAAGATAAAAACTTCTTCGAAAAGTTCAATATAGGAAAGAACAGTAAGGTAGTTCTTTTTCTTGGCAAGATCACCCGCAGAAAAGGTCTTGATGTGGCTCTGGATGCATTCCGCAGGATTAAGGGGCATAATCTCAGATTTGTGATAGCCGGTGAGGTGCTCGGGAACCTCCCTGAAAAGATAAAGATGGATGAACGCGTGGTCTATATAGGTCATCTCGGGCAGAGGGAGAAAATCTCTGCAATCCTCTCTTCGGAATTGCTGTTGTATCCTTCCATATATGAGGCATTCGGATATGTGCCTTTTGAGGCATTGTATCTTGAAAAACCCTGTATTGTCGGAGATGACTTCGGGACATCCGAATATCTCTCCTGTGTAGTTCCCGAACTCTTTGTCAGTTACGGAGATTCCATAGAACTTGCAGACCTTATGATAAAACTTCTCAAACAGGAAAAATTCAGAGATGCAGTCGTTAGGAAAGGGAAAAGATATATAATAAAGGAATTTTCAGCAGAAAAAATGGCAGAGAGATATGAGAGAATCTACAGGGAATTGCTCTGACAGGTCGGTCTATATTTTAAAAAATAAATATTACTCTTGTTGGTTTATAAGAGATGTTGTATCCTGAAATACCGTCAGGGAGAGAATATGAGACCGGATAGAAGAAAAATGATGTTCAGAAGTATTTTATTTGATTCTCCTTTCTATTCAAAAATTCTGATAATTTTATTGGTACTGATGTTTATGTATTCCTGCAGCGAGGAAAGTCCTGCCTTGTATGAAGATACATCTGTAGGAAATGATTCACAAACGGATATCGTCGTGGAAGAGAATGATACAGGTTCTGATACAGAGATTTTGACTGATGACCTCTCTTCTTCTGATGTCTCGGACATACAGATTATTCCGGATGATGCGGAGGCCATTGAGGATATTGCCCTTAACGATTCTTTCATAAACGATGCCGCCTATGACGGGTCAGTGAGAGATTCAGAAATCACTTATGATGTTCCGGAGGATTCCGGCTATAATGATGCAGTTGCCGATTCCGGGCTTGACGCTGGTTTTGATGCAGGCTACGACTCTGGGACGAATCCTTCTTTAAGGTGCTCGGGCTGGGGTATGTGTCCTGACAATATGGCCTGTTATCTGTCAACGGGAATCTGTGAGACACGTGATGTGTGGAAGAGTTCATCGGATAAATTTGCAATATACAATGCAAGACCTGTGGGTGTCTCCAAAGGGGATGTTCTGGTTATAGATGGCAGAAGATTCTATTATTCGATGTTTGGGGCGATGAAGGTCAAGATAAGCATAGGTTCAACTCAGAAGACTGCGGGCAGTTATGTGGATGAAAACAGGATACTTGTTTTTATAAATGGCAATGAGAGCGGGAATATCTCGATTACGGGAGAGGACGGAGCAGGCAGTTATCCTTATGCTGTTTCACAGATCAAAAGTGGTGAAATTAGCTGCGGGACAGATGACCCTCCTGCATCGGGAAAAGAAGGCCCGTCGATTGATTCGGCAGGTCCCTATGCAGCCGGATATCTCGATCTGGAAGGCAAGCAGACCAGAGTAATTTATCCTGCCCTGTGTGGTGGTCTCAGAAGACCGTCACAGAAAGGGACTTTCCCCGCAGTGGCTATTCTGCACGGAGACGGGGCTGTGTATCTCAATTACGAATATCTCGGACAGTATCTTGCAAGCTGGGGGTTTCTTACCTTTATGCCTGCAACAGCGGATATAAAAGAACTTACTGCAATTATTAGTTCATTTATTAATGCCGATCTGGGCTCTTTGAGTCCTGTACTGAGCGGTGTCAGGACGACCGATAAGATCGGATTTGTTGGGCATTCGAGAGGAGCAGACAGGACAGGACAGGTATTAAATGGTTCATCCCTTTTATCCCAGAAGACTGTCGGATGTGCCTTTCTGGGGCCTGTAGGTCTGAGTTATGTAGTACCGGGTTATTTTATGACATTTTATGCAACAGAAGATTTGCAATCCAGTGATGGCTATTCAGATACCTATTACAACAGACAGTCAGCGCCCAAATGGTTTATTACAATTAATGGAGGGAATCACAGTCTCTTTACAGATCATAAAGTATGGGCAGGTGCTATGATGGACGGTCAGCCAAAAATCAGCAGAGAGACCCAGTTTAAGGTGGTAACTTCCTTTATACTGCCGTTTTTCGAAAAGGCTTTTGGTGTAAAAGAACATTTCAGTGAGCAGCTAATTAATCCCCCGCAGTCAAATATTTATACAGTTGAAAAAGAGCTTAAATGACCTGCTTTCAGCAGAGTACCGGTTATGCTTTTGCCATTTTCTGAACAGGTGCCAGGTAAAGAATGTGCTAACTATATGATATTATGGAAATATTTTGCTATTTCTTGCCGTAAACTCAGTTTTGGAAGCATAAAGACCAATTGACTTTACTAAAGTATAATTGAAAAATTGCAGGGCTTTGGGCTGGTGTCAGGCAGAAAAAATAGTCAAATATTTATACACTAACTTGCCTGATTTTTGGTACATTTTGGATCTTTCAAATAAGTCAATAACGTTTTTGTTTGTAAGTCGGGATATAACCGGCACTATTATTTACACGTTTGTTATCAGAAATAATATGTAATTTCTTTGAATTTTTTCAGATGCCAAAGTGCCTCTTTTAAGGAAGGAATGCCTCTCCGCCCCCCGAAATCCCTGCATTTGAGTGAAGCTACTACCGTTGCGAATCTTACAGATTTGGCTATATCGAATTTTTTCATAATCCCGTAAATCATTGCCCCGTGAAATACATCTCCGGCCCCTGTGGTATCCAGTATCTTCAGCCTGTATGCCGGTGTCCGAAATATCATTCCTTTGTGGAAGGTAAATGAGCCTTTCTCTCCCATTGTAACTGTAAGGTGAGGTCTTTTGAAGTATGCCGCAAGTTCCCGGAATTTTTTGATACTGCCGTCAAAACCGTATTTCTCTGCAAAGACAGAAGATGTGACAAGGTAATCGGTATTTCTGATGATTCTTTCCATATAGCTTCTGTATGAACCTGCGTCCAGCATTACAGGGATACTGTGTTTGTTTGCATATTTTGCGGCAAATACCGATATCTCTTCCTGAAATCCGTCCAGATGTAAAAACGAAATATTTCTGAAGAATTCCATACTTAGTTCATCCGGCTCTATTTCCCTGCCCGAACATAATTTGTAAAATATTGTCCGTTCGCCGCTCTTTTTCTCGACAATGATATATGCCACGTGTGATGCTGCATTTTTTCTTTTTATTACAAATCTGGTATCAATTTTTTCAATCTTTAATTGAGATAAGATATAATTTCCTTCGGGGTCATCTCCGATTACTGTAGAAATCCGTGTATCAATACCAAGTTTCGCAAGTGTATAAATGGCATTCGCAACTGGTCCGCCTCCGTCAGAAATTATCTCTTCTACCTTCTTTTTCAACCCGTATTCAGGGTATGCATCCACCGCGATTATTGTATCTTTTGCTGCCTGTCCTATTCCTGCCGCAATGAGTTTATTCATTATTTCACTTTCTGATGATAAGACTGATATTTCTGCCCCTGTCACCATTACGGTATGAATAGAAGAGATTATTCAGACAGGAAGTGCAGATATTTGTGCTGAAGATATTTTTGGAGGGAATTCCGCATTTCTCAGCCTGTTCGTAAAGAGATGCTTCGAGACTCAGAAAGGGCTTTTCGCCTGTCGGTCTGAATATTGTATCTGTTTTATAGCCATTTTCTTCGAATTTATAGATAATCTCCTGTCCTACCGAATAACAGCAGTCTCTTATGTGTGGTCCTATGATTAAATGAATTCTTTCGGGAGGTATTTTCTTCGGAAATAATATAAGTTGTATAAAGATTTCGACAATTCTGCTCTGTGCACCCCGCCATCCCATATGAATTGCTGCTGCAGTATTATCTGCTATGACAAATACAGGCATACAATCGGCTGTCTTAATACAGAGCGCGATACCCTTTCTGTCTGTATAAATCCCGTCAGTTCGTTTCATAACCGAGTAAGAAATATTTTTATATTTTCTAAATCCTGTACTGAGAATTCGCCTTATAGTTGCACTGTGAATCTGTTCCATAAGGATAAATTTATCAATACCGGTTATTTTATTTATTTTAGTAAGATAAGAATTTATAAATTTTTCGGAGTAATCAGAATGCCTTATCCTTGTACCGAAATATATACGAAAATCTGTATTTACAAAATTCGGTTCGAGTAGTATCATAATGTCTGTTATATATCAGCAATATGAAATTTCAAATCCTAAATTTCTTTATTTTTACTTTTTAAGAGGTGATATTATGAAACGGGAAGTCTTCTCTCTGCTGATTCTTTTTTCTGCTTTCTTGGGATGTATGCCTCAGAACGAGATTGTCTATCACGATACAGCTTTCGGACAGGATGTCCCGGGTCTTGACATAAATGAGGGCGATATCGGGATTATTGCAGATACCGGGAAGCCATCCTCGACTACAAGACCATCTTTTGTGACCGATGCCTCAAAAAGAAATCTGCCTTTCCCGAGTGATTTCTTTACAAAAGCCGACTCTTTCTGTCTCTCCGGCAGAAGGATTTATCTCTCAGATATGAATAATGAACCGCTTGATCTGGGACTGATATTCCTCGGCGACCAGTATCTGCCTGCAATGAACAGAATGTGCGGATTTGCGACCTACGGGCCGGTGATAATACCCTTTACGGGTAAATCTGATGCCTCATCTCTTGAAAATGTGACCGGAAATTTCGAAGACCTCCCTGTCCTTCTTATCAAAAGCGGGGATAACCCTTCTGTTGTGCCTGTCTCCGTAAAGTTTGTCGAAAAGTATCTGGAAGAGAGCAGAAGGATGCTCAGGTATCTTTATGTAAGACCTGTAAGGCCTCTTATGGAGAATACGAAATATTATTATTATGTCTTAAACAGCCTGAAGGATTCAAAGGGGAATAAAATTATACGCGATAAGGATTTTGAAAGGATAATCAATACTGACGGCAATCTGACGGAGGAAGAGAAAAGACTCAGGGAACTTGTTGTTGATGCGGCTGATTTTCTCGTAAACTTCAGAAAGGATATCAGCCGTGATGAAATAGTAATGGCAATGAGTTTTACAACAGGTGATGTGAAAAGTGTCTATAAAAAGGAGAGGGAGTTCATTTATTCATCGGATATCCCGTTTAATCTTGTTTTTGACGTGGATGGTGATGGCACCGAGGATATTGCAGAGGCCTCTGATTATAAAGGCAGGAATTATTCATCGGTTGAGGGATTGAAGTATATTGCGGAAGGGAGGTTCGATGCACCGAATTTTCTGGATAAGAAGGGCAGGATGGTCTTTAAGGACTCGCATACTCCCGATATACAGAAAACAGAGAGGCTCGAATTTACGATTTTTATACCTGACGGACCTCAGCCCCATAAGATTGCGATGTTTCAGCACGGGCTGTCTGCCCGGAGATGGGATATGATAGGAATTGCAGAGATATTTCTGAAAGAGAACGTTGCTTTGATTGCGATAGATGCAGTTACTCACGGCTCGAGGACCGCAGACCCCGCCAAAGCAGGATTCCAGTTTCTGAATATCAATGACCCCCTTGCCACAAGGTCCAATTTTATGCAGACACATTTTGACCATATGAGACTTGTCCAGCTGGTAAAATCCCTAAAGGAGTTTGACAGACTGCCTTATGGGTCTGACGGTATACCCGATTTTGATGTGTCGAAATTCTTCTATGTAGGAAATTCTCTCGGAGGTATTCTGGGAGGTGTAACGATTAGTGTGGAAGATTCTCTGGAACTTGCCGTCCTGAATGTAGGAGGGGGCGGGATGATGGATTTTGTCCAGTCCTTCCTCTTTCAGGCAGCGCCTTCACTTGCAGAGATGCCGGAGGTCCCCCTTTTTGCAGTTGTTGCGCAGGGTATTCTGGACGGGATTGACCCCGCAGTTCACTCTGTATATACCGGTGAGAATAAATTTATTCTGCTTCAGGAGGCCTGTGAGGATTCTACCGTCCCTAATCCGACGACAGAGGGACTGGCAAGGGCACTCAGGATTCCTATTGTCCGGCCGGTCTTCGAGACAATTCCGTTTATCGATATTGTCGATGAACCATATACGGGGAGCGGGCTGACGCAGTTTCATCCGGCAGAACATTCCTTCCTTTTCAGACATTCGGGGGAGGAGGGGAAGGAGGGAGAACGCGGCAGAAAACAGATTGTGCATTTTTTCAGGACATATCTTGAAACGGGTAAGGCAGAGATAAAGAGTTTTTCGGATGAGTAATATTTACGTCGGGACCTGCAGCTGGGCAGATAAATCTCTTGTAAATTCGGGTGAGTTTTATCCGTCAGGTATCAGTAGTCCGGAGCAGAGACTGAGATACTACGCATCTGTCTTTTCATCTGTTGAAGTGGATTCCTCCTTTTATGCGTTACCTTCTGCGAGAAATTCGAAACTCTGGACCGAAAGAACCCCAAATGAATTTATTTTCAATCTCAAGGCTTTTGGCGTTATGACGGGGCATAGCGTAAAATTACAGTCATTGCCTGAGGATATCATAAAAAAAACAGATAGAGACAGGGATGAGAGAATCTTTATAAATGACAGCGGAGCAGTAAGAGAGATTTTCAGAAGATTCGTGGAGGGAATTCTGCCGCTTGCCGATGCAAATAAACTCGGGCTCGTGGTCTTTCAGTATCCTCCGTGGTTTGAAAAAAATATCCGTAATTTTGATAAAATTGCAGAGATGAAAGAACTGATGGGAGATATCGGTTGTGCTGTTGAATTCAGAAACAAAAGCTGGCTTGAAAATGACGGGGCAAATGAAACATTAAACTTTTTGAGAGAACATAATATTACTTATGTGGTTTCCGATGCACCTCAGGTAAATAGCAATAAGACAGTCAGATATCTTGCCGATGTGACGTCCGATACAGCATATTTCAGGTTTCACGGCAGAAATACGGAAAACTGGGATAAAAAGGGTGTTGATGTCTCACTGAGGTATGATTATGAATACAGTAAATCAGAACTTGAAATCTTTGCGAGGGATATAAAGCTGGTCAGAGGGAAGGTTAAAAGGGTCTTTGCAATGTTCAATAACCACAGAGGTTCACAGGCCGTCAGAAACGCAAGGGAACTGATGAATTTATTAGAATAAAATTCCTTAGCTGATGACCATAAGGTGATTTAATCCATTGATAATATTCAGTATTTTTGGTGCCAGATATGAAAACCGTTTATTATTACTAAGGTTGCTGAGTAATGAAATATATCGAAGCGGCCGTCACAATTTGATACTTCGGTATGGCTTCACCTGCTCAATGTCATTGTGATGTTTATAGTACTCCACTAGTACTCTAACTGGCACAAGCCTTAAAAACCTGACTGATAAGCGTCTTGAATTTCTGTCGTTTTGATTTAATGACATATAGAGGAAAACCAAATTATATCAATAAGATAAAAAGAAAACCAGATAAATTACTTTAAGAAAGTTCTAAAAATACCGGTTTATTGAGGTGCCAGATACAATTTTTGCTATATTTTCCTTGACATTCAGATATACAATATTGTATACAATTATGTATGAAGGTAAAGGTAAAGGTTGATAAAGTCAGAAATGCCGATGCATCCCAGATATATGAAATGCTCAAGGAGTCGATAATCTCCCACAAACTCCTTCCAAACCAGAAACTCGTCGAACTCGAACTTTCCAGAAGGTTCAATGTAAGCCGCACACCACTCAGAGAGGCCTTAAGAAGACTCGAAGCCGAAGGATTTGTTACTTATTCGAAGAACAGGGGCGTCTATGTTTCTTATCTGAGTCCGGAGGAGGTTGTTGAAAGGTTTATATATTTTTCGAATCTGCTCGCATTTGCCTCTTCTCTCAGTGTTGAACACCTGACCAGAAGGCAGATAGATGAGCTGAACGATTATGACAATAAAATGCGCAGTGCCACCAGTCACGGTGAGAGAATTCAGTGGGTTGCATATAATCAGAGTTTTCATATAACCCTTTTGTCTGCCTGCCCCAATAAGTATCTGCTCTCACAGCTTACGAAGGAGGGTGAACGTCTTTGGAGATACTGGGCCGGTGCCTTCAATCTCGTCTTTGACCTCGATGAATATCACAGAGAGCACAGTGAAATTATAAAAATGGCATTGCAAAAGGATAGTGCCGGTATTTACGACATTATGTTTGTTCATACATCCCGCTTCTCCGAGAAAATAAAAATCATTTCGGGCAAACTTATCCCTGTATAATGTGGTTTATCAGCGATTTACATATCTCGCACAGTTATTCTGCTATTGGCAGAGAGAGAATAGACCGTATCTTCTCCAGTCTGCTCCTCGGAAATCCTGACAGAATCATCTTTAACGGAGATACATTCGATTTTGCACGTACGAATCTTGTACCCGAAAATTACATTGCCACGGAAAGTGAGAGAAAGTACGGACTGAATTCCGGACCTGAAGGTGCCGCCCTGAAAATGCGCCTGATTGCCGGTTCGAACGGATACTTCTTTGACCTCTTAAGAAGACTCATAGAGAAGGGATTCATACTTCACTTTATTTACGGTAATCACGACTCCGAACTCAGATTCAACGACGTTCAGAATATCATTATTGCAGAGACCGGTGCCGAAAAAGGGAAGAATATCTTCTTTGATATGAACTTTTCAGATGACCTCCTGCTTGCCGAACACGGACATCAGTACGACCCCGAGAACCGTATTTTGTATGAAACCGGAGACTGTCCCGAGGAGTATTCCTTTGGTTATGTTACGACCAAATATTTCGGCAATATAATCGAGAAGGAGGCAGGACTTCCGAGGAATGATATCTCGGCAGGTGAGTATTTTGTATGGGTTTTCAGAAATTTCGGGCTCAGGGCATTTATATTTATTTTCCAGTATTTTCTTTATGCCTCAAGAGTGATTACAAGATGCTTGAAAATGAACTTGGCCATGAAACCAGCCGCCGACAAATACCTTGCCCCTCCCATTATGTCATCTCTTCTTCTAACTGTCAGAAGGTTGTATTTAATTCAGGTGACCTTCTTCCTTCTCTTTTCATCGGTACTTATTATTACTCTTCTTCTTGAGCCTTCGGTCTTTTTTTTGCCTGTAATAGGACTCTCTGTAACTCTTCTTCCTCTTTTCAGGATAAGTAACAGAGACAAGACCCACAGACTACTCTCAAAGGCTGCGGATGGCCTTAGAAAGAGGTCCGGCAAAAGATATATAGTCTTCGGACATAATCACTTTTTTGGTTATGAAGAACCGCAGATGTATTATTCGAGCGTCCCGGTAAATAAGCCTGACAGATTATCTGTTCTGAGGTTTGCAAACGGGAGATTCGAATATTATGAAATTAAATTTAGGTCAGAGGAGGAATATTATGCAAAACATAAATAATGAAATGCTCTCAGGTATTGCGGAGAAACTGCCGCCCGAACTTCTTGCCCATCCGAATCTTTCGGGTTTTATCGAGGGGGCCGTTAATCTTGTAAAGGATAATCCAGCAGTTCTTCTGTGGATAAACCGCATATTAAATTCTCTCAATGACTATACAAGAAGAAGGTTTGCAGAGACCTTCGTTAAGAGTGTTATAATGGAGTCTATGCCGCTCAGGAGACAGTTTATGGCAGAGAACGGAATAACCGCCCCGTTTACAGTCGTTATCAATCCCACAATGAGGTGTAATCTTATGTGTACCGGCTGTTATTCATACCGGTATTCAAAAAAGGATATTGAATATGAATATCTTAAAAAACTTCTTGATGAGATTAAAAATTACGGTGTCCGGTTTATTACAATCTCAGGCGGGGAACCGCTTCTTTATAAAGAGCTCTTTGATATGACAGAGGAATACAGTGATATGGCATTTCTTATGTATACAAACGGTCTTCTGATTGACGGGAAAATAGCAGACAGGATAGCAGAAAGTGGTAATATCTTTCCTGCAATATCAGTGGAAGGTTTTGAAAAGGAGACGGATGAGAGAAGAGGGAAGGGTGTATTCGGGAATGTGCTCAAAGCTATGGAACTTCTGAGAGAGAGAGGTGTCTTTTTCGGTTTTTCCGTGACTCCTACATCCAGAAACTCAGACCTGATATGCGATGACAGGTTCATTGATTTCTTCATAGAAAAAGGTGCGCTTTTCGGATGGCTCTTTACGTATATTCCCGTGGGTAAGAGTCCGGATGTCGGTCTTATGGCAAGTCCTGAACAGAGAGAACGTCTCAGGAAGAAGACCCGTGAATGGGCATTCAGCAAGCCGGTATTCATCGGAGATTTCTTCAATGACGGTGTATGCACGGGTGGTTGTCTGTCGGCATCCAGATACTGCTATGTCACTGTCGACGGGGATGTCCAGCCCTGTACTTTTGTGCAGTTTGCGACACACAATATCAAAACGAGCACATTTCTGGAAATCTGGAAGAGTCCGCTCTTCGAAAAAATCCGTGGCAGACAGCCGTATTCAGGCAATCTTCTGAAGGTATGCAAGATTATCGATAATCCGTCTGTTCTTCCCGAAGTAATTTCGGAGTCGGGTGCCAAGCCCACCTGCAGCGGCGCCGATGATATCCTCAAAAATGGCAGGGTCCGCGATTTTCTTGAAAATTACGCCAGAGAATGGGACCTTATTGCCCAAAAAGAATGGTTATCAGATGATTACAAAGGTGGCACCGATGTGTATATACCTTTTGTGGGAAGAAGAAATGTCTTTGAGTGGTTTGTTCAGCTGAGGGGGAAAACGGAAATTAAAAAATAGGTAATAGTAACAACAGTACTGGCGGTTTTGCTGAACGTATTTTTGGAAGAAGAGGTATTTACGGCAAAGTAACTATCTGCAGGTATTGTATTTTTGTGTTGATTTACATTATTTGTTTGGTATTATCCCGTAGTTAGTGAGGTGTAAATTATGAGGAATGTCATTATAGGTCTTTTATTGCTGTATACTATTATTGGCTGTATTAATGCCGAACTTAAGACCGAAAGCGGTGAGACAAAATATTCCCTGAAGCTACTACCTGAGTCGAAGGACCTCGTCCTGACTGCCCTTCCGGGTGACAATGTGAGATTTACCCTTATGGTTGAGGGTGTCGCTCCGCTCAAGGGTATGATGTTTTATGCAGGTGAGAAGTTTATAGATATTGCCGGTACACAAAACCGTACGCCGCCGTATCAGATAGAAATAACAGGTTTTATCATCGATAAAAACTCATCCGAGGAGACCCTGTTGTGCAAGGTCGTTGCCGAGACAAATGAGGGTATGTTTGTAACCTCCAATATAGTAGTTGTTAAGGTAATCGATATGAATTCTCCGCAGATTGTTAAATTCGAGAAGGACCAGACGCCATCTGACAGTATCGTTTCTGATTCTCCTTTCTCTGTCATTGTGGAGACACAGGACCTCAATACGGGAATCAGCCGTATAGAACTGTATGATGCCAA
This sequence comes from Bdellovibrio sp., assembly GCA_020725805.1. Taxonomy (GTDB): domain Bacteria; phylum Myxococcota; class SpSt-1050; order SpSt-1050; family SpSt-1050; genus SpSt-1050. The sequence goes on along the minus strand of DYEF01000019.1, from coordinate 4,658 downwards.
TAATCTGCTTACGACTAAAATTGATGAGTCTGTTTCGGGCAAATATGTGAATAAAAGGTATAATTTTGTAGCCCCTCTGATGAATTGCGGTGTTGTTCAGCTTGTACTCAGGGTATATGATGATTCATCTCAGAAGAATTTTGCCGAAAAGAGACTTCTTCTGAAGATAAACGGTCACCCGTTTGACGAAAATGCACCGGATATATCATTTATCAGTCCGGAGCAGAAATCTTCAGTCTCAATAGGTGAGAATATCACTATCAGGGTCAGGGGAGAGGATGACTGTTCGCTCGTCGATAAAATTTACTATTATACCTCCTTTGATGAACAGGTTTATACAGTAAATGTGGTAAACAAGAAGAGGGTCGTGGAAGAGGATATAGTTTTCAGAGTTCCGGATTCGCTGAGAGATCAGGAGGAATTTTCAGTATATGTGTGGGCAGAAGATACAAACGACCCGAAGCACGGCTCGAGGGATAATGCCGCAGAACTTAAACTTGTCGCATCCGGAAGGGATGTCCCGCAGGTAGTTATAATCTCTCCGCAGGATAATGTCTCGGTAGCGGCGGGAGATAAGGTAGTCGTTTCCGGTACAGCCATTTCCAAAAGGTATCAGATAAAGGAAGTAGCCCTCAGAATCACCGGTTCATATTCAGAGACCAGAAAAATACAGCTCAATCCGGCACAGGCAACGGCGACGTTTAGCTTCGATGTAAATATTCCGGCAAATCTCAAGGCCGGTGACCAGATACTGATTTATGTCGATGCAAAGGATAATTCTTCGGCAGAGAGCACCGGAAGTGCAGGTCCGGTAAGGGTAAATATCATAAATCAGAAACCTCAGGTTCAGATTCTCTCTCCTTCGGAAGATGATATCTTCTATCCTTCGTCAAACATCGGTACTACAGTATTTGCGCAGTCCTCGAATGTGTCTATAAAATCGGTTTCGTATCACATTGAAGGAATCGAGGGAATCACAGTGGATGAGACGTTCACACTGCCAGTCCCGCAGAAGTCTGTCTCGAAGATCTTTTCGTATAAACTGCCCGACGATGTTCCGGAAGGGAATCTTTATATAACTGCTTCTGCTACTGATACATCGGAGAATCAGGGTAAATCCGGTTCTACCAGAATAATGGTCGTGGATAATGTAAAACCTCTGGCAAGTGTGGTCTCTCCGGCATATAACAGTTTAGTTGATGCGGGTTCTGTGGTCGAACTCGTGGTGAGGGCAGAGGACAAAAACAGTCTCGTCGCAGAAATCGATGCCAATGTAATAAGTCCCTACAATGACCAGAAGAAAATGATAATAAACAAGAAGAGTGACGAAGTAACATTTTCGTTCAGTATCCCTGATACGCTTATGTCAAATCAGATTATCACAATTCAGGTATTTGCACTGGACGATTCGTCATTGTCGAATAAGTCCGAGGTTGTTCAGTGGCGACTGAGGGTTCACTGATGATTTCCGGGCGATTAGCTCAATTGGATAGAGCGTTGGCCTCCGGAGCCGAAGGTTGCAGGTTCGAGCCCTGTATCGCCCGCATTATTCATATCCCGGGAGGTAGTATATGAGTACCGAAGAGAAGAGGGCATCAACGAGGGTTCCTATCGATATCTGGGTAGAGGAATCCAGAAACGGTGAGCTCTATTACCAGCGGACGGCAAATATAAGCGAGGGAGGTCTCTTCTTCGAGAGAACCGTTCCGCATCCCAAAGGGACAGTAGTTAATCTGAAGTTTACACTCCCGAATCAGACAGAACCGATTTGTGTAAAGGGAGAGATAGTGAATCTGCCCAGTGATGCAGACGGACTCGGGATGGGTATCAGGTTTATCGACCTGACCGATGCACAGAGAAAGGCTATTTCCGATTATATAAACGAACAGATTAAAAGAGGTGAAGGTTTATGAAGAGGATAATACCGGTACTTCTGGTACTTACGTCGCTTGCCTGTCAGTGTGATGATTCGAGTATAGGTGAACTTTCGTCGAAGCTCGTAGTAATTATCGGCGGCAAGGAAATAACAGACTCATATGACTTTGGGGAGGTTACGATTACAAAGGAACTTTCTGCCGATGTGGAGCTGAAGAATCAGGGCGAGACAGAGATACTTGTTTCCTCGATCGCATTTAAGGAGCAGACCGGGATTTTCAAAGTTGACCCGATCGACAAGATAACAGGTTTTAATAACGGTAAGATCAGCATAGGGTCGAACGCCTCTGTCTCCTTTAAGATATATTTCAGGCCGGTAAAACCCGCTCCTCCTCCGGACGAGGGAATACTTGTGATATCCTCAAATCTGAAGGATACTCCTGACAGGGAGGTTAAGATTACCGGGAAGGGAATCAAGGCATCGATTGAGGTCAGTCCTATTGATATCATCGATTTCGGCAAGGTTGATGTATATTCAAAGGCAACAAAGGAGATTACAGTAAAAAATACGGGTACCGATAAACTTACAGTAAATTCGGCAAAATATACCCCAAATGGCAATTCGACGGATATATATCTGCATTCTGTCCCCAAGACACCCTTAGAACTCAATCCTGACCAGATGGTTACATTCTCGCTCATTTATGTCCCGACGGATATAGGTGAGGATAAAGGTACTCTGACGTTTGAGAGCAGTTCGAAGGACCTACCGAAGATCGATATACCTGTCAGGGGGGAGGGAGTTGCCCCGCTCATCAAGGTTGAGCCGTCGGAGATAGATTTCGGAGGTGTGGAGGTCAATCAGTCACTCTCGAAGGATTTTATCGTCTACAACAACGGCAATAAGGACCTGATAATATACGGTCTTGATTTTGCGGAACTGTCGAGTAAGTATCTGACGGTTACCGAGCCGTCGGTTGAGAAGACCGTTTTGCCCCAGAGTTCCACGAAATATACCGTCACCTTTGCCCCCAAGGATAAGGAAGGGGCGATATCCAGCAAACTCCAGATTCACTGCAATGACCCTCAGCTCATCGACAGGGATGCTGATAATCATTACATAGCTTATGTAAATATCAAAAGCCGTACCCCGTTCCCGAAAATCGACGTTACGGGTGCTGTCACTATGCAGCTCGGATGCAAATCACCTTACGATGCGAGTGACCCCAACTGTTCGTCAGGGTGTACGATGGACTGCTGCTGCTTCGATTACAACGGCTTTATCATCAGGAATGTCGGAGACGCACCGCTTACGGTTACAAAAGTCGAACTTACAGATAACGGCGGGGGAATGATAGAGATGGAGGCGGCAAAGGCCACCCCGTACACTCTCGGCAATAATGAATCGACCTCACTGACAATCAGGTATAAACCCACGGTATTCGGGCAGAACAGAGGGAAGATTGTTATAGAATCGAATGACCCGAATGAGCCTCATGTTGAAGTCTCCATTGTGGCAACGTCGTTTCAGAAATAAGATATGGAATCAGAACTACAGGAAACTATTGGTCAGATAAAGAGTCTGAAGAGAAAATTCGGCAAAGAGCTTGTAATCCTTACACATCATTATCAGCGTCCGGAGATAGTAGAATTAGGAGATTACGTCGGAGATTCCTATGCCCTCTGCAAGAAGGCCCATCAGCTGGATGCAAGATATATAGTTTTCTGCGGTGTGAGATTTATGGCCGAGAGTGCAGAGATACTGAGAAGGGATTTTCAGATGGTCTTCCACCCCGAACCCTTCTCAGGCTGTCCGATGGCTGATATGGCCGAGGGAGAAGATGTACAGCGGGCTTTTGAAGAACTCGATGAGGTGTGGGGGAAGAATTCATATATACCGGTTGTATATATGAACAGTTCTGCCGAGGTCAAGTCTCTGTCAGGTGAGCGGGGAGGGATTATATGTACCTCTTCCAATGCAGATAAGATTGTATCATTCGTCTTTTCACAGAAGAAGAAGGTAATTTTTATCCCTGATGAATATCTCGGTTTCAATACTTACAGAAAACTCGGTAAAGATATGTCGAAGCTGGCTTACTGGGATTTCTCACTTCCGCTTGGAGGGAATACTCCCGATGAACTGGTAAAAAGAGAGTATCTGGTATGGAAGGGATATTGTCATGTACATACATTTTTCAGCAGGGAGCATATTCTCGCCGCCAGAGAAAAACACAAAGGATGCCGAATAGTGGTTCATCCCGAATGCAGACCGGAAGTAGTCGAACTGTCAGATGCGAGCGGCTCGACTGAATTCATTGTAAAATATATTGCGGATTCTTCTCCGGGCTCAACAGTAATAGTAGGAACGGAACTGAATCTGGTGAGAAGGCTCGCAGCCTCTTATAATGACCGGAGAGTTTTTGAACTCGCCCGTTCGATGTGCCCTAATATGTTCAAGATTACACTTGCAAAGCTGAAGACAACCCTTGAAAGTATTCCTGACAAAAACAGGGTTCTTTTGCCCGAAAATGTCAAAAAGCACTCACGCGAGGCTCTGAAAAGAATGCTCGATACAGCAGGCTGAACTATTCTGATTTCAGTGCATCGGTAACGATTTTTTTCAGGACATCAAGAGGGAAAGGCTTCTGAAGGAAGAAGGAATCCGGAACTAGTCTCTTCTCTTTCGAGGCAAAATCCTTGATATAGCCCGACATATAGATAATTTTCCTGAGTTTCCCAATTAGTGCGGTATTTTGTTAAGCTCGATATTAAGAGTATTCCCC
>DYEF01000018.1 GCA_020725805.1 Bdellovibrio sp. | reverse complement strand
TTTCATTTAGATTTTTAAATGAAGCAATGAATCGTTTTCAGTTATATTTTTGATGAGGCAATTCGATTAATTGACAATAATTTTTAATTTGATATAATTAAAATGGTTTTTTTAGTTTAAGGGGGAATTTATTTTTTTCTATCGGATAATAGGGGTTAATAAATTCATCTTTTACGTATTCATGTCTATAATTAATCTTTACTAAAAATAATCCTAAAAGGAGGTATAAAGAAATGAAGAATTAAAAAGAGTTAGGATATTGAGTTGACTTCTTATTAAAATTATTTTATTGAGGAGAAGGTTATGAAGAGATCCAGGAATATATTAAACATTCTTATGTTAGGTATTCTCATTGCCGGAAGTTTCCCCGGAAATCTTATTGGTGAAGAGGTTCATGCGTATAGACTTGAAGACTTTGGATACAATGTTCTTCAAGCACCTTCGCATTTACCCGTGGTTCTCATCATTGTGAATTATGCGGGTCAGCCACCTATTGCTCACGACAATCATTACTATGAAGATATATTGAGAAATAGAATCGCATTGTATTTTAGGGCTATGTCCGACGGGAGAGTTACTATCCAGCATGCTGGAACGATCAATGTGAGTTTAAGTGAGAACGATCTTGGTCTGCCTGACAAAGAACGATTAGTAGGAGCTACGTCTTGGGTTAAAGCTACCCAACAGCATGAAATAGATACTAACCGGCCGGGATCTGACATTTATTACAGAAGTACCGACAATGTAGCCCAATGCATAGAAATATGCCGAGGCGACACCAGATGCAGCGCAGTAACATTTTATCCCTGGTCAAACTGCTATATTAAACATGGTACTTTGCCGGGTGAGAGACCTTTTGGCAGAATGCCTCAAAGTCAAGGTAAATTCCATAGGTTTGGGCCTTTAAAATTCCATAGTTAAGATTTAAGACAAGATTCTCTTAAATTGACTTCACCAAATGCCACAGAAAACAGCGCGGCTAATAGACCAACTACTCCTTCTTGTATCAGAACAAGGCAAAACATCCAGATTTGTGCAAAGCTTGCGCTTGCGGGCCATCGGTCATCTCTCATCGCAAAGGTTCACGAACTTTCGCATAGCCTTGGTACCATAGACCTCTATGGCAATTATAACTTGAGTGCAAACCTTAGCCTCATGGGTGGCTCACAGAACATTAGGGAGTTTGATGATATGCAGCTGTTTCACTTGGATCCTTGGCATAAGATGGCCCTCGGCTGGCACAGACCGACGATCCTCTCTCTTAGAGAACCGCATATGAATATTCCATTGCATGCCAAAGCATCGGACAATCCATATAATTCTTATATCCTATACGACCCCGCTCACGGTAACCGCGAATTTTTTATGGTTGAGTTCAGGACACCCAATGAAACATCTGCTACAGGTGTGAACAGAACAATCTATGATACAGCTGTTCCCGGAACGGGAGTGGTAATTTGGCATGTTAACTTAGGGAATGACTTAAAACCTCTTAATCTTCAAGAACCTCCCCAGCACATCCCGGGAGTTTTTGCCCTTGGTGCCAATCTTGATAAATTTGACACTCACAGGGTTTGGGGACCTAATACTGAGACACCCCCTTTGAGATGGACTGATGGAACCTCTGCCGGTGGGGCTAAAATATGGATTCACAATTTCGCAACAAATGCCACTGATACAACGATTTCAGTCGGGCAACAGCTAACAGCCCAGGCTGCCCAGCCAGCGCCCTCACTTGAACGAGACATCAATCGTCCGGGGTCTGACTTTTTTAACAGGGAAACTGCTACCGCGGAACAATGTGCTGCCCTCTGTCAGGGAGATGCTCAATGCGTTGCGTTTACGCATTACCAAGGGAGGTGCTGGCTCAAAAATGCGATTCCACCCGCGAACCCATTGACAGGAGCCGTTTCAGGAGTCGTTCCGGACAGACAGCAGGCAGCAGTCTATGCTGTTCCGACAACCATCCCCCTCGACAGAGACACCGACCGCCCGGGTGCTGATATTTCCAGAACTCCGGTTGCGACTGTAGAGCAGTGCATTGCACTCTGCCGTGGAGACGCCAGATGCCGTGCGTTTACGTATTATCAGGGGAATTGCTGGCTTAAAAATAGTGTTCCTGCAACGAGACCATTGCAGGGAGCTACTTCCGGAGTAATTCCGGCAACAGCGGTCCCTGCTGCACAACCGGCTATGCAGATTGACAGAGACACCGACCGCCCGGGGGCTGATATTTCCAGAACTCCAGTTGCGACTGTAGAGCAGTGTGCTGCACTTTGTCAGGGAGATACCAGATGCCGTGCGTTTACGTATTATCAGGGAAATTGCTGGCTTAAAAATGCAGTACCTACAGCAAGACCATTACAGGGAGCTACTTCAGGTGTAAGATAGTAATTTTTTACGAAAGTCTTCGAAGGGTGTCCTGTGTTTCGACACAGGGATGAATGCATGCCTTTCGCAGAGGGTTATAAGGGAGACGCAAAGGTTCCCTTACCCTCAAAGGCCATTGGCTATGCCATGGCCTGCGCAGTCTCTTTTGAGCTGCGTCCAAGATTCTCCGCGGCTTGTCGCGTGGGATTCTCACTTTACTTTAATCGGTAAATTGTACCGTAAGGAGGAGGCTGAATGAAAAAAAGAGCAGCGGTATGCATAATGAGCATTTTTATGCTGTCTTTATTTGCCATTAAAGCATTCGGGGCTAGTCCGGGCACATTCAATAATTATTCGGCTGATATGGAGACCACATCAGCGCAGGGTTCTTTTACCTCCAAGATATTTTTCAAGGATGGGAAAATGAGGATGGAGGGTACTCAGGGGAGCAGATCCATCAATATTATAAGACCTGACAAGAAGGTTATATGGATGCTGATGGTTGACAGCAAGACATATATGGAGATCCCGTTTGATATAAGCAAAGAGGATATACAGTCAAAGCTCCGTGATCCAAATATCAAAACTGACAAAGAGTTTATTGCTAATGAAGTTGTTGACAAGCACCCGGCAAAGAAATATCGTCTGACGATAACTACAGGCGGCAAAAAAGAAAAATCTGGATATATCTGGGAGGCAACGGACCTGAGCAACTTTGTTGTGAAATACCAGTCAGAAGACAAAAAGATTACAACTGTCTGGAAAAACATTAATACAGGCGGTGTTACTGATTCAGTATTCGAACTCCCAGCAGGATACAAAAAGATGGACATGCCTGTAATGCCCGGTAAGGGCGGACCAATAAAACAGAAACACTAAGTTAAAAGCAGAAACAAGACGTCTCGGGCAGGTTTTCGGTGACCAAAAATATGGATTTTAAGTCTATTTTTGGTAAACTTTTGGTTCCACTTCTGGCAAAATATTACTCCCAGTTACACTTCTGACTGACATCTGTTCAAACTATTCTTCAAGATCTATTTTGAGTCTATAGCCGATCCCTGGCTCATTAATCAAAAAGCGGGGTCTTGCCGGATCTGATTCAAGCTTATGACGCAACTGTGTCATATATACCCTTAAATATTGTGTTTCTTTTGTGTAAGGAGGACCCCAAACTTCTTTCAAAAGCTGATTGTGGGTAACAACTTTACCTGCATTTCGAATAAGTACAATCAAGAGTTTATATTCTATAGGCGTCAGGTGAACTTCTTGTTCATTCAGAAATACCTGACGTCGCGATATATCAACCCGAAGGTTTTCTATTGTAAATATCGGCTCTCCCGCACGGGATTGTTGCATGACTCTGTGTCTTATGGCAACCCGGATACGCGCCAATAATTCTCCAGCGCCAAATGGTTTTGTTAAATAATCATCAGCCCCTGCGTCAAGTGCCTTGATCTTATCATGTTCCTGTTCTCTTGCAGAAATCACGATTAGGGGGATATTGCTCCATTCACGCAATCTCCTTGTTACTTCCAACCCATCAATATCAGGGAGTCCCAAATCAAGCAGTATTATATCAGGAGAACGTGTGGCAGCCTGCATTAAGCCCTCTTGTCCAGTTTGAGCTTCGATAAAGTGATACCCCTGTCCTTGCAGTACGATGCGAAGAAATCGCTGCATCTGGGGCTCGTCTTCTATGAGCAGAACTGTCCCTTTATTTTTTGGCATAACTCATATTTAATAACCCCACCCTTCCTCTCCTTAAATTAAGGGGAGGTGAGGAGGGGTTAAGATTTCTTCTTCCATTTCCAGCAATTTCGGGTTCCCGGAAATTGGTAACGTAAACCGAAAAACAGCTCCACCGCCAACCCTGTTTTCAGCCCATATATGTCCCCCATGTGCAGTGATAATTGCATGACAGATGGCCAAGCCTAAACCAATACCCCCTCTTACTGTGGAACCACGCACAAACTTCTCAAAAATTCTTTTTTCTTCTCCTCGGGGAATGCCAGGGCCACGATCTGCTAATTCCACGAGTAAATTATCTTCTTTCAATCTGGCGGATAAATCCAGCGGTGTTTGCTTTGGTGTATATTTTATGGCATTGTCCAGAAGATTCATTAAAACCTGTTCAATGAGAAGGGCATCAAAAGGAACAAGAGGTAAATCATCAGAAAGATTAATTGAAATCGGGTGTTCACTGAGTTTTTCAGAAAAACGATTCAGTACTACTCCAATAATTTCTTCGATAGATTGCCACTCTTTTTTTACTACTATCGCTCCTGATTCAAGACGCGTCATATCAAGCACATTGCGAATAATTTCATTCAGATGTTCTGATTCTTCATAAATGGTTTTAATAAGTTCTTTCCTGCTATGCATATCCAGATTTATATCCGGCTGAAGAAGTGTAGATGAAGCTCCTGTGATTGCAGCCAATGGAGTTCTCAAATCATGAGAAACCGAACTAAGAAGGGTATTTCGGAGGGTTTCAGTTTCTGCTTTCAGGAGAGCATGTTGCGCCTCTTCTGCGAGGAGCGCTCTTTCGAGGGCGATAGCCGTCTGATTTGCAAAACTTTCGAGAATATGTATCTGATCAGAATTGAACATTCCCAGAGAAGCGTCGGGCAGAATGCCAAGTACTCCTACTGTCCGCGTTGAAGTGGCCAACGGCAGATAAAGCGCCTTCGCCCCTGGGACAGTATCAGTTCCAAGACCAGCCTGCTGACGGTGATCAAATGTCCATTGGGCAACACCTAACTCACTCTGATCAAGGGCAAAGGTTTCCTTAGCGGTAACGGGAACCACTAAGTTTCCTTTTTCATCTGGCATCAGGATGACAACCTTGCTCGGAAAAACCTCACTGATGTGTCTTTCAGCAATCGAACTTAAGGTTTTCACTTCTTGTTCGTGTACAAGTTCTTTGCTAAGATTATACAGTGCGGCCGTCCTTTTTTCCCTAAGGCGGGCTGCATTCGCCTGTTCACGTATACGAAAGGTCAATTTACTAATTACAATAGCAATAATGAACATGATAACAAAGGAAACAAAATACTTTACATCGTTGACAGCAAATGTATGATAAGGAGGAACAAAAAAGAAATCGAATGAAGCTACACTGAGCAAAGTTGCCAGCAATGAAGGTCCCTTTCCGGTTCGGCTTGCGACGATCATAATACCGAGAAGATAGATCATGGCAAGATCAACAAGACTGAAATATGGGAACATCAGTGCATCAATACCTGTGCACAATACAACGATCCCTAAACTGAGAAGCCAGTCTCTCATATTAGACTTCTGAATGGCTGGTTTTACTGCAAGCTTTGGGACAGCCTGCTCTGAATCACCTGAAATAACATATACATCTATATCCCCGCTGCCTCGGACTACCTCATCAAGCAACGAGCCGAATATTTTATCTTTCCATCTCGGATGAGTCGGTTTACCTATAATGATTTTGGTTACATTCCGGGTACGGGCATAATTCAAGATTTCCTCGCTGGCCTTGTGCCCGGAGAGAGTTACAGTTTCTGCTCCAAGGCTTTCAGCCAAACGCATATGATCGGTTAGCTGCCTGAGATCGCTTTCAGAAGGTTTCACCGCTGTTGGAGCTTCAACATATACGGAAATCCAATCTGCCCGAAGGCCGGCAGCCATTCGTTTTGCTGCACGGATCAGACGGATTGAACGGGGATTTGCGCCTATACAAACCATAATTCGCTCAGCAGCAGGCCATACCGCCTTCACACCTTTAATTCGCCTGTAATCCTGCATCTGTGCATCAACCCTTTCAGCAGTACGGCGCAGTGCAAGTTCTCTCAGAGCAAGCAGGTTACCTTTGCGAAAGAAATTTCTTCTCGCATGTTCGGCAATTTCAGCAACATAAACCTTCCCTTCCTTAAGCCTCTGCAGAAGCTCTTCAGGTGGAAGGTCTATGAGCTCTATTTCATCAGCCCTATCGAGAAGAAAATCAGGGATAGTTTCACGAACGTTAATGCCCGTAATCTGAGCAACCACGTCATTCAGACTTTCGAGATGCTGCACATTCACCGTGGTATAAACAGAGATTCCGGCGCCAAGCAGTTCGTATACATCTTGCCAACGGTTTTTATGGCGTGAGCCAGGAGCGTTTGCGTGAGCCAGTTCATCAACCAGAATGAGAGCTGGCTTGCGCCTTAGTGCTGCATCGATATCGAATTCTGCCAATCTTGTCCCACGGTATTCGACAGAATAGCGTGGAATGACTTCAAGCCCATCAAGAAGCTCCTCTGTTTCCTTCCGCCCGTGAGTCTCCACTAACCCTGCAACAACATCAATGCCCTCTGCCCGTTTCTGTTGAGCAGATTCAAGCATCGCATAAGTCTTTCCGACTCCAGGTGCAGCACCGAAAAATATCTTCAACTTACCTTCCCTGCTTCGCTCAGCTTGGCTGCGCATATGATCGATGAGCAAATCCGGATCAGGCCGTTGTTCTTCCATTACTTAACCCCGCTTTATATTTTCCCGCTCTTTAGGACTATGAGCAAATGTACTTTACATAGATTAATTATTACATAAGCCAACAGATATTACGAGACATGAAACATTTCCCTTCTTTGCAATGTCATTAGGCCTAATCTCCCCTTCGACAACCTCACTCTTGAAATATGTATCTGCAATATTAGCTAATACCTTGATTTTACCTACCGCCTTTACTTCACATGATGGGTTTATTCAATATACGGTGAGGATGTCATTCACCTGTATAGTCTTATTTACGTCTTCTGTTCCGCTATGGAATAAATATACTGTCTGGCCGACCTTCATGACCGTTTCAGAAATATTCTCTTGATGATAAAAGATAGCAGGCACATAAGAAGCTGCAATTGCGGTTAAAGGGGTTGCCGTAGCTAATAAAAGCAGAGCTAAAATTGATATGCTGGCAATCTTTTTTTTCATGTCTTGTCCTTTCTCATTGTAACCCTTTCTCCCCTTCATTTGAGGGAAGAAAGGGAATTATTTAGTGTCTGTCCATAAACTAACACATTTGCAAAAAGTGTCATTCCTGCGGACGCAGGAATCCAGTCCTTTCAATAGGTTCTGGATTCCGGATCAAGTCTGGAATGACAGATAACTGACTGTATAGACAGACACTATTTAAGTCCATCGAGTGCCATATTCAACTCAAGCACATTAACTCTCGATTCGCCAAGAATTCCGAATTGTCTTGTCTCCATATATGCTGCAACAAGAGCACGGACTTTTGCTTCTTCGAGTTTACGGGCGTAAGCAACCCGCTTTATTTGATATTCTGCAGCAGCAGGACTTATGTGGGGATCGAGTCCGCTTCCCGAAGCTGTAACAAGATCAATAGGGATACGGCTACTATTATCTGAGTCCGGAGATTTAAAACGATCAATCCTTTCTTTTATCACACACGGCAGTGCAGGGTTACTTTGTGCCATATTCGAACCTGAGGATGAAGAAGCATTATATGAATATGGTTGGGTCGCAGAAGGTCTTCCCCAAAAATATTTCGGGTCATCAAAATACTGGCCAATAAGTAAAGACCCAATTGGTTTACCTTCTCTCATAATAAGACTTCCATTTGACTGGAACGGAAAAAGAAGTTGTGCAAGTCCAGTAACACTTAATGGATATATAATTCCAGTAATAATTGTAAATACAATTAAAAGTACTGTCGCTGATAAAATTGTGCGTAACATTTTTTCTCCTTCAGAATATATTCAGCATTTCAACCATAATATCTATAATCTTTATACCAATGAAAGGGATAATGAGACCCCCAAGTCCATAAATAAGAAGATTTTTCCGTAATAACATTGCTGCTTTTAGAGGACGATATCTGATTCCTCTTAAAGCAAGTGGAATCAAAAAAACAATGATAAGAGCGTTGAAAATCACTGCCGATAAAATAGCACTCTGAGGAGATGACAGACCCATGATGTTCAGCATGCCCAATTGTGGATAAATCGAAGAGAATGAAGCAGGAAGGATTGCGAAATATTTCGCCACATCGTTTGAGATGCTGAATGTAGTCAAAGCACCACGTGTCATCAAGAGCTGTTTGCCTATTTCAACAATCTGGAGCAGTTTTGTGGGATTCGAGTCGAGATCCACCATATTGCCTGCCTCTTTTGCTGCCTGTGTTCCTGTATTCATAGCAACTGCCACATCAGCCTGGGCAAGGGCAGGTGCATCATTCGTCCCATCACCAGTCATGGCCACCAGTCTGCCTCCCGACTGATACCGCCGGATTAATTCGAGTTTTGCCTCTGGCGTCGCCTGCGCCAGAAAATCATCGACTCCGGCTTCAGCTGCTACAGCAGCTGCAGTAAGCGGATTGTCTCCAGTAATCATTATTGTTTTAATGCCCATCTCTCTCAGTTCTGCAAATCTTTCCTTAATGCCACCTTTAATGATGTCATCCAGGCGAATTACACCAAGTGCCTCTTTTCTTTCGGCGACTACCAACGGCGTACCACCTTCCCTGCTAATTTCTTTTACACTTTCTCTTACATCTTGAGGAAAGATGCCCCCATTTTTGTTCACATATGCTTCCACTGCATCTGCTGCCCCTTTGCGGATTTCCCTCCCGTCAAGATCTACTCCGCTCATCCGAGTATGGGCGGAGAATGGTATAAATTTCGCCTGAAGTGAATGAATATCACGTTCTCTCAAACCGTATTTATTTTTGGCAAGAATAACGATGCTGCGACCTTCCGGAGTTTCGTCCGCCAATGAGGAAAGCTGTGCTGCATTAACAAGCATTTCTGCCTTTACGCCGGAAGCAGGAATAAACGCAGTAGCTTGTCTATCACCAAGTGTTATAGTGCCTGTCTTATCCAAGAGTAGCACATCTACATCTCCTGCAGCCTCAATGGCGCGTCCAGACATAGCAATGACATTAGCCTGGATCATACGGTCCATACCAGCTATTCCTATTGCAGAAAGAAGACCACCTATAGTAGTTGGTATCAGGCAGACCAGAAGGGCAACGAGTGTAGTAATTGTTATCGGATTTCCCTGCATAGCAGCACGAACACTAAAAAGCGAAAATGGAAGCAACGTTGCTGTTACAAGAAGAAAAATAATGCTCAAACCTGCAAGCAGTATGTCAAGCGCAATCTCATTTGGTGTTTTCTGCCGTTTTGCACCTTCTATCATACTTATCATGTTATCGATGAATGCTTCTCCTGGATTTGCCGTAATACGTATGATGAGCCAGTCCGAAAGAATAAGTGTCCCACCGGTTACTGCACTCCTGTCTCCGCCGCTCTCTCTGATGACAGGTGCACTTTCACCTGTTACGGCACTTTCATTAACCGAAGCAACCCCTTCAACGACCTCTCCGTCTCCCGGAATAATATCCCCTGCCTCTGTAATTACGAAATCGCCTTTCCTGAGCTGTGAAGACGGAACAGAAGTAATTTCAGCATCCCTTGTCGGCCTTGATAGGCGTTTGGCAATGACATCCTTGCGTGAACTGCGCAATGCATCAGCCTGAGCCTTGCCTCTTCCTTCAGCCATGGACTCGGCAAAATTAGCAAAAAGCACTGTGAACCATAACCAGACAGAAATCAATAAGATAAATAAGGAGGATTCTTGAGAAGGAATAAAAATAGAGAAAGCGAAAAGCAACGTCGTTAGAATACTCCCTACTTCTACAACAAACATGACCGGCTTACGCACCTGATAGAGCGGATTCAGTTTGATGAAGGAATCAAAAACTGCACGCCACACTATTTTAGCCTCAAAGATTGAATGTAAATTTGTTTTTTTGCCCATTATACGATACTCATTTTTATCTTATACTGATTAAGTATTCTGCAATCGGTCCCAGTGCCAGGGCCGGTAAAAAAGTCAATGCCCCTACCAGAAGGATAACGGATATCAGAAGTAATACAAACAAAGGAGTGTGAGTTGGAAGTGTCCCAGCGCTTGCCGGAGTGAATTTCTTCTTGGCAAGAGAACCGGAAATAGCGAGCACTGGAATCATGAGCCAAAACCTACCGAAAAACATAGCAATACCGAGTATCGTGTTATAGAAAGGGTTGTTAGAACCAAGTCCTGCAAAGGCGCTCCCGTTATTATTCCCTGCTGAGGAAAAGGCATACAGGACTTCAGAGAGTCCATGGGGACCCGGATTGGCTATCCCAGCCAGACCTGACTTTATAATAACAGCAATTGCTGTTCCCATAAGTACCAGGGCTGCAGGTATCAGGATTACCATTGACGCCATTTTCATTTCGAATGCTTCTATCTTTTTCCCGAGATATTCCGGGGTACGCCCTACCATGAGGCCGGCAACAAATACTGCGATAATCACGAATACAAGCATTCCATAGAGACCTGAGCCAACGCCTCCAAAGATAATCTCTCCAAGTTGTATAAACCACATGGGTACCATTCCTCCTAAGGGACTGAAGGAGTCATGCATGGAATTTACCGAGCCATTCGATGCAGCGGTTGTGGCTGATGCCCAGAGCACAGACATGGCAATGCCAAACCGCAGTTCTTTGCCCTCCATGTTGCCCCCTAAATTATCAATATGCATGGAAGACAAATAAGGATTACCCTGCTGCTCGAAATAATAATCCAGGAATACAAGCGGAACGAATATGACAAACATGGCCCCGAGGAATGCCCAACCCTGCCGCGTATCTCCGACCATGCGTCCGAATGTGTAACAAAGTGCTGCCGGTATAAGAAGAATTGCAAGCAGTTCTAAAAAATTTGTCAGCGGTGTCGGGTTTTCGAAAGGATGGGATGAGTTTGTATTGAAAAAACCGCCTCCATTGGTCCCCAGTTGCTTTATGGCAATTTGTGAGGCAGCAGGACCGAGAGGAATTGTCTGTGTCCTTATAGTCAATGCCTCTGTAGTACTTACTCTCTGGTTTGCAGAGACAAACGGTTGCATGAGCTGCACATCTGTAGAGGGATGGAAACTTTGGACAACTCCCTGAGACACAAGGATGAGAGAGAACACAAATGACAAAGGCAGCAAGATATAGAGAACCGTTCGGGTGAGGTCCACCCAGAAGTTTCCGATTGTATTAACCTTGCGCCGGACAAACCCGCGTATCAGGGCAACAAGAACGGCCATGCCCGACGCTGCCGAAACAAAGTTCTGAACCCCTAATCCGGCCATTTGTGTCAGATAGCTCATAGTTGTCTCACCACTATATCCCTGCCAGTTCGTGTTTGTGACAAAGCTGACTGCTGTATTGAACGCTGAGTCCGGCGGGACAGAAGAGAGTCGCTGAGGGTTTAAAGGAAGAATACTCTGCAATCGCTGTATGAGATATAAAATAACCATTCCGGCGAGACTGAACAGGAGAACGTCAGTCGCATACTTTTGCCATGACACCTCATCTTCTTTCTTTATGCCACTCATTCTATAAATGATATTTTCAACTGGCCTGAGAATATTAATTAGTCCCAAATTCTTGTCTTCATATACGTTTGCCATATAGTTTCCCAAAGGCTTTATGAGGATTCCAAGAATAATGAGATACAATACTATTTGTTCAATCCCATTGACTGTCATGAGAATATCTCCGGTTTCAAGAGAGCAATTATGAGATAGACAAATAATGCTGCTGTTATGATCCCGCCAATCCAGTAGATAATTTCCATACCAGTTATCTCCTATAGTTTTTCTAAAAGCCTTATGAATAGCCAGGATAATGTAAAGAGAAAAAAGATTAAACCAATGTAAACAATATCCATAATTACCTTGTTTTTAGCGTATCAGAAAGGCAAATAAAGATAGTGCAAAAAGTGGGCTTTTAAGCATAAAGATTTTATAAAGACAGAGGATTTTGAAATGATTTTACACTAAAAGATTAAATTCTTGTAAATTATTACATTATGGGTCACAGGGTCAGGTCTTGTTTCCAACATAATTGCTCTGATATAGAGTCTGTTTTTAAATAAAGACGCAGAATATGTATTTATTCTATGAAGTAAATCAAGAAATATTTTTCTATTTTTGTCATCTTTTGAAGTAGGTTTTATTGCATTTCTTCGTAGTATAACATGATAAATTACTCCATCATATTTTATCATAAGAGGCTTCGCCATATTGTTTTACGATATAATTAGTTTTAGATGCAAGAAACAAGACCTGACCCCCTTTATCTTACGAGTATTTGGTCCGGAATCCAGTGACTTTGCTATTTTATTATGTAGAAACAAAGACTACGAATTTCATATAAAACAGTAAAGTCACTGGATAATGGCTTTCGCCTTCATAACATAATTTTCAGACAAGCTCCAGTTGCTTAAATAATCAAAGAATCAAATAATGAGAATAATACAATATAAAGATATATATTTTTTCAATATATAGTACAAATATGATTTATTAGTCAAAGCCTTGAAGACTGCTATCCTACCCTTTTGTTATATTTTTTGGGTACTAATATCCATTAGACGTTGCGCCACTATTTTATTCCAATCAGGACTCAGCGCCATTTATTAGTATCATGAATTTTAAAGAACAGTCACATAATTTGAAAAAGAGAAGCATATAATAGCTGTTTGGTCAGTTTATGCTTTCACTCAGCGGATATTATATGCTTTCAACGACACAATTAAATCTGGTACCATAAGGGTTTTTGTTTTAGCAAGGAGATGCTTACTTCTCGAATAGTGTTCTAATATGAATAATCTTTCCTTCACTTCAAGAATCACTAATTACCAGGGATAGATTATAACTCCCCGAATATCCTTCGCAGTTTCAGAACTCCCAGAATTACTTACCCAGACAACGATAGAATTAACTCCACTGGAAAGGATCTCGGGATAAATAAACATTGAAGATGCAGGAGGTTCACCACTAATAGAAATTCCTTTATTAGTAGCCGGTCCATCAATAAGAATTCCGGAAAGCGATACCCTGGCCCCATAGATACAAAAAGGTTGATATATTGTATTTGTACCAATCGCCCATGTGACAAAATAATGGTTTCCATCAAAGGTTACAGAAGGGTTATCCTTAGAGAAAGGAGCTGTATTGATAGCAATACCCCCTGTTGTCGATGGCCCATCGAGTAACGAGCCGTCTTTTTTTATTCTTGTGCCGTAAATATCTCCTTGAAACTGAGATGTCGTGTTCCTTCCATCTTGCCAGACAGCAAAATAATTAATCCCATCAAAAATTATTTTGGGCTTATCTTGTACTCCAGGAGCTGTTGAGATTGGTATCCTTTCTGGATCAAGGACTGTTCCTTGAGGGGTAATTCTCCTACCATAGATATCAGTATCAGGTGCCGGGCCGGATCCACTTCCAGTATCTCTCCAAATCGCAAAATAATTTATACCATCAAATGCAATAGATGGAGAAATCTGTTCTCCTTGTGCAGTACAAACAGGGAATTCATCTAATACTTGTCCGCCGGGAGTAACTCTGGCACCATATATATCGTATCCTTTGCTCCAGCAGAGACCATCTGAACATATATATGTAGGATCAAATTTTGACCAGACAACTAAGTAATTTGTCCCATCAAATGCAACTGAAGGTAAATAATTAGTAGCTCCGGAAGGATAACTTGTTGAGATAACAAATCCTGCGGGACCATCAAGGATTGTTCCAGAAGGAGTAACCCTTTGCCCAATTATCTGGCCATCATAACCAAAGACTACTAAATAATTAATTCCGTCAAATGCTATAGAGGATCGATTGCTTCCTGTTTGATTAAAACTCTGTAGTTCGGTTATGTCAAAAGTTTTCAAAACCTCCCCACTTCCAGATATGAGGACTCCGTACATGCTGCTATTATATGGATCTGTTAGGTGTTGAGAAACTACTAAATAATTAGTTCCATCATAACCAACAGAGGGCTTCCCCGGTTTTTCTGTATCAGAATCAGATGGTGCAACCCCATTGGCTATGGTAAATTCAGGCTGTATTCCTTTGGTCTGGCCGTTAACATTATATCCGATTAATTCCTCTGTAACCGTTTGATTTGAGATAACTGAACTAATGACAGTTACTCTTTTGACAAATCCTATTCCCGGTGATAACCATAACGTCTGAGTTCCCGTGCCTTTGAATTTTTGACCTGTCCTGGATGATTTCAAGATAATCGTCGTTTTTGTTTCCACCTTTACACAGTCAGAAAAAGTGCCAACCTGTACTGTAACTGGTTCTAATCCAACAATAGTAAATATAGCATTTACATCAACAGTCTCATTCTTTCCATCCCCATCAAGATCTTCTCCATAGTCCAGATTTTTCTTATTAACTTGCACAAAGCTGGAGTTTATTTCTAAAGGGAATTTTACTTCCTGGTAAGGAATTAATTG
Source organism: Bdellovibrio sp. (assembly GCA_020725805.1). GTDB lineage: Bacteria > Myxococcota > SpSt-1050 > SpSt-1050 > SpSt-1050 > SpSt-1050. The sequence goes on along the minus strand of DYEF01000018.1, from coordinate 740 downwards.
AGGTGTAAGGGTATCAGTCGTATCATTATTCCCCCAATAGATAATTCCATCATTGTTTTTGAGGCGGTAGTTCTCCACTGCTTTTCCAGAATTGTCGGGGTTGGTTTCGGTAATAACAGTCGTGGTTATTCCGTTAATTAATTTAGTTCCTGTAATTTCAATTGCATTAGTGAAGCTGACCGGGGGATTGCCATTTTCTGAAATAGTGCCATGAAAATTCCAGATGTTTCCCTGATTAAATGGAATATAATTTTCAGGATCTCCAGGGCCTACAGACTGTCCGGGAAGTGCTTTCCCAAAAAGCTTTACATTCAAGATTGGTTTCTTTGGGTCATTCGAGGTGATACCTATTACTGCCTTCTTTTTAGTGAAAGGGGATGCTGGTGTAAATGTCACGGTTATGGTGCATGAACTGCCTGCGGGTATCGTTGTGCAATCGTTTATTTGACCAAACTCTGTGGCATCTGAACCTGTAATGCTGATGCTGTCTATCATAAGATCTGATTGGCCTTTATTCTGAATCATTACCATCCTGGCAGGAGATGTATCACCAACCTTCAAAGAGCCAAAGTTTACTGAAGTCGGACTGGTAGAAATCTTAGGAGGAGATGCTTTCCCAAAAAGCTTTACATTCAAGATTGGTTTCTTTGGGTCATTCGAGGTGATACCTATTACTGCCTTCTTTTTAGTGAAAGGGGATGCTGGTGTAAATGTCACGGTTATGGTGCATGAACTGCCTG